>NZ_JBHJUK010000092.1:0-36321 GCF_042266225.1 Kitasatospora sp. NPDC056181 | reverse complement strand
CACACGCACGAGCCACTTCGCACGACTTCGCCCCGTCGAGCAACAGCTCGACGGGGCGAAGTCGTCAAGCCCCTGGGATTGACCAACAGCGTCCGAGCGATCGCGGCGGGCCCTGCGCCGTTCTGCGGCCGGTGCCTCCCGCGGTCAGCCGCGCTGGAGGCCGCGGTCGATGGCGGCGACCATCGTGCCCTTGGCGTCGTCGCCGTCCAGCGCCCAGACCATCACGCCGCCCAGGTCGTTCCACCGGGCGTAGCGGGCCTTCTGGGTGATCACCTCGGGGGTGTCGTAGCTCCAGAACGTGGTGCCGTCGTACTTCCAGCTCGCGCCGTGGTCGCGGTCGGTGTACACCGTGCCGGGCTGCGCGGCGACCTCCCGGTAGCTGAGGTCGCCGGTCGCGGCGGTGGCCGGCTGGTACAGGCCGCCCCGGTCGCCGGCCGGCACGCCGGTCCAGCCGTGGGCGTAGAACGGCACGCCGAGCACGAGCTGTTCGGACGGCAGGCCGCGCTCGACGTAGTGCTCGACGGCCTTGTCCGCGCTGCGCCGGCGCGGCTCCGGGTCGGCCGGGTCGGAGTAGAGGTTGGCGTGGTGGTTGGTCGGGCCCTTGCCCTCCCACGGGCCGTGCAGGTCGTAGGTCATCAGGTTGAGGAAGTCGACCGAGCGGGCGAGCTGCGGCAGCTCCAGCCGGTCGGCGACGGTCTCGTTGGCCGCGACGGCCGCGGTCAGCAGGTAGTGCGGGCCCTTGCGGCCGCTCAGCCCGTCCAGCTGCCGGCGGAACTCCTGCATCAGCAGGGTGTAGTTGCGGCCGTCCTCGGGGCGCACGACGTTGCCCGCGTCACCGCCGCCGCCGGGGTACTCCCAGTCGATGTCGATGCCGTCGAAGACGCCCGCGCCGGCACCGGCGCCGCCCTCCGGGGAACCGGCGAGCCGCGGCAGGTCGCCCTTGATGTACAGGTCGATGCAGGAGGAGACGAACTTCCTGCGGGACTCCTCGGTGGCGGCCGCGTCCGAGAAGTACTTGGACCAGCTCCAGCCGCCGAGCGAGATCACCGTCCTCAGCTGCGGGTTCTTCGCCTTGAGCTTGCGCAGCTGGTTGAAGTTGCCCTTGAGCCTCTGGCCGGCGCTGTCGGCCACGCCGTCCACCGACTGCTCGGCGCCGTACGGGCGCTGGTAGTCGCTCAGCGCGTCGCCCTGGCCGGACTCGTTGGACTCGAAGCAGGTGCCGTCGGCGGAGACGTTGCCGAAGGCGTAGTTGATCACGGTGAGCCTGCCGGCCTGGCCGGACTCCTGCACCCGCTTCGCGGAGCTCTCGGCGCCCCACTGGGTGAAGTAGCCGACCCGCTGCCCCTTCAGCTTCGGGCCGTGGCCGCGGTCGTGGGCGGACGCCGTGGGGGCGGCGATGGCGGTGGCCACCGTGACGGCGGCGAGGAGGGCTGCGGTACGACTGAGCATGCGCATACGAGAAGACCCGCGGCTTTCTCTGAGTCAGCATCAAGTGGTCTGGACCAAGCTGAAACAGAGGTTTAGTCCATTCAGTGCGGACATACAAGAGGCCGGACCGCGTGGACGCGGTCCGGCCTCTTGGCGCTACTGCCTGGTTCAGCCGATCAGGCTGCGCAGCACGTACTGCAGGATGCCGCCGTTGCGGTAGTAGTCCGCCTCACCGGGGGTGTCGATGCGCACGACCGCGTCGAACTCGGTGACGGCCCCGTCCGCGCCGACGGCCTTGACCTTGACGGTCGCCGGGGTGCGGCCCTCGTTGAGCTCGGTCACACCGGTGAAGGAGAAGGTCTCCTCGCCGGTCAGGCCGAGGGACTCGGCGTTCCGGCCCTCCGGGAACTGCAGCGGCAGGACGCCCATGCCGATCAGGTTCGAGCGGTGGATGCGCTCGTAGGACTCGGCGATGACGGCCTTGACGCCCAGCAGCGCGGTGCCCTTGGCGGCCCAGTCGCGGGACGAGCCGGAGCCGTACTCCTTGCCGGCCAGGACGACCAGCGGGATGCCGGCGGCCTGGTAGTTCTGCGAGGCGTCGTAGATGAACGACACCGGCGCGTCGGCCTGGGTGAAGTCGCGGGTGTAGCCGCCCTCGGTGCCCGGCGCGATCTGGTTGCGCAGGCGGATGTTGGCGAAGGTGCCGCGGATCATCACCTCGTGGTTGCCACGGCGCGAGCCGTACGAGTTGAAGTCGCGCTTCTCCACGCCGTTGGCGGTCAGGTACTGCGCCGCCGGGGTGCCGGGCTTGATGTTGCCGGCCGGGGAGATGTGGTCGGTGGTGACCGAGTCGCCCAGCTTGGCCAGGACGCGGGCGCCGGTGATGTCGGTCACCGGGCTCGGGGTCTTGGCCATGCCCTCGAAGTACGGGGGCTTGCGGACGTAGGTGGACTCGGCGTCCCACTCGAAGGTGTTGCCGGTCGGGACCGGGAGCGACTGCCAGCGGTGGTCACCGGCGAAGACGTCCTGGTAGCCCTTGTCGAACATGGCCTCGTCGATGGAGCCGGCGACGGTGTCGGCGACCTCCTGCTCGGACGGCCAGATGTCGGCGAGGAAGACGTCGTTGCCGTCGGCGTCCTGGCCCAGGGCGTCCTTGGTGATGTCGACGTTCATGTTGCCGGCGAGGGCGTAGGCGACCACCAGCGGCGGGGAGGCCAGGTAGTTCATCTTGACGTCGGGGTTGATCCGGCCCTCGAAGTTGCGGTTGCCGGAGAGCACCGAGACGACCGCGAGGTCGGACGCGTTGACGGCGGCCGAGACCTCCTCGGGCAGCGGGCCCGAGTTGCCGATGCAGGTGACGCAGCCGTAGCCGACCAGGTTGAAGCCCAGCTTCTCCATGTACGGGAGGAGGCCGGCCTTCTCGTAGTAGTCCATGACGACCTTGGACCCGGGGGCCAGGGTGGTCTTGACCCACGGCTTGACCGTGAGGCCCTTCTCCACGGCCTTCTTCGCCAGCAGGGCGGCGCCCAGCATGACGGAGGGGTTGGAGGTGTTGGTGCAGGAGGTGATCGAGGCGATCACGACCGCGCCGTTGTCGATCTCGTAGGACGAGCCGTCGGGGGCGGTGACGGCGGTCGGCTTCGAGGCCTCGGCGGAGTACGTCGGCAGCGCCTCGGCGAACTTCTCGGCGGCCTCGGCCAGGATCACGCGGTCCTGCGGGCGCTTCGGGCCGGAGATCGACGGGACGACGGTGGAGACGTCCAGCTCCAGGTACTCGGAGTAGACCGGCTCGACCGACGGGTCGTGCCAGAGGCCCTGCTCCTTGGCGTACGCCTCGACCAGGGCGAGCTGCTGCTCGTCACGGCCGGTGAGCTTCAGGTAGTTGATGGTCTCGGCGTCGATCGGGAAGATCGCGCAGGTCGAGCCGAACTCCGGCGACATGTTGCCGATGGTGGCGCGGTTGGCCAGCGGGATCGCGGTGACGCCCTCGCCGTAGAACTCGACGAACTTGCCGACCACACCGTGCTTGCGCAGCATCTCGGTGATGGTGAGCACCAGGTCGGTGGCGGTGGTGCCGGCCGGCAGCTGGCCGTTGAGCTTGAAGCCGACCACGCGCGGGATCAGCATGGAGACCGGCTGGCCCAGCATCGCGGCCTCGGCCTCGATGCCGCCGACGCCCCAGCCCAGCACGCCCAGGCCGTTGACCATGGTGGTGTGCGAGTCGGTGCCGACGCAGGTGTCCGGGTAGGCCTGGCCGCCGCGGACCATGACCGTGCGGGCCAGGTGCTCGATGTTCACCTGGTGGACGATGCCGGTGCCCGGCGGGACGACCTTGAACTCGTCGAACGCGGTCTGGCCCCAGCGCAGGAACTGGTAGCGCTCCTTGTTGCGGCCGTACTCGATCTCGACGTTCTGGACGAAGGCGTCCGGGGTGCCGAACTTGTCGGCGATGACGGAGTGGTCGATGACCAGCTCGGCCGGGGCCAGCGGGTTGATCTTGGCCGGGTCGCCGCCCAGCTCCTTGACGGCCTCGCGCATGGTGGCGAGGTCGACCACGCACGGCACGCCGGTGAAGTCCTGCATGATCACGCGGGCCGGGGTGAACTGGATCTCCTGGCTCGGCTGGGCGGTGGCGTCCCAGTTGCCGAGGGCGCGGATGTGGTCGGCGGTGATGTTCGCGCCGTCCTCCGTGCGGAGCAGGTTCTCCAGCAGCACCTTGAGGCTGTACGGCAGCCGCTCGGAACCCTCGACGGCGGAGAGCTTGAAGATCTCGTACGACTCGTCGCCCACCTGCAGCGAGCTGCGGGCGTCGAAGCTGTTCGCGGACACGACTGACTCCTTCTAGGTGCTTCGTGCGGTAGCCGGCCGCCACGGTGGTAAGGTCAGCCTTACTTAGGCTGACCTTGCCCGCATCGCCGGTGAGCGCCTCTCGGCAAGTATCTTGATGTCGAGATATATCGTAAGGGGCAGTTATCTCGATGTCGAGATAAACCATAGTGCATGGCGCTGCGGACACCACCGCAGGCATGCCCCGAAGACTGTCCTACCGCGAGCGACCGGCCCGGCGCTCGTCGGGGGGCGTCACTCCCCGCCAGGACCGCGCTTCCTGCGCTCCAGCCGGATCAGCCAGACGGCCCCCGCCACCACGGCGGCGGCCACCAGCAGCACGGCGACCAGACTGCCGCCGGAGCCGGTGGGCTCGGGCGCGACGTCGGCCAGCAGGGCGGTGGCGGTGCTTGCGGTCATGAGGTCTCCTCGGGTCGGGTGTGTCGGATCGGTGGGGTGGCCGGGGCGGCCGGGGCGTGTCCGGCCGGTGGGGTGGCCGGGGCGGTCGGGGCGGGCCCGGTCAGTGGGGTGGTCGGGGCGGGCCCGGTCAGTGGCGTGGCCGGGGCGGCCGGGGCCTGTCCCAGGCCGAGGACGAGCATGAGCAGGACCGGGAACTCCAGGTAGGCGTGGTAGCTGGCCAGCGCCGCGTACGTCGTCCGGCCCTGCGCGTAGTCCGCCGCGAACAGCACCGCCAGCAGGCCGCCTGCCAGCAGGCCCAGCAGCCAGGCCCGCCCGCCGCGCAACGCCGGCAGCCGCTGCTCGAACGCCCCGGTCGCGTCCGGCGCGTACCTCGGCAGGAACCAGACCCAGACCACGTAGTGCATCGACTGGAGGAAGGCGAACACCGCCAGGAAGCGCAGCCCCACCCCGGGCGTCAGCCAACCCGGCGGGGTGTACGCCGCCGTCAGCTTCGCCGTCCAGCCCGACCAGCCCGCCCCCGCCGACAGCCAGCCGTCCAGTGCCCCGGACAGCAGCAGCCCCGGCACCAGCAGCACCCAGCCGCACTGCAGCGCCAGGAACGCCGCCCGGCCCCGCACCAACCGGCGCGACCACTCCCACAGGAACAGCAGCGGCACCACGTTGTGCAGGTGCGCCAGCACCACGAAGTGGTACGCCGGGAACGCCAGCGAGCCCGCCGTCGCCACCGCCAGCACCGCCCCGCTCCCGGCCAGCAGCAACGGGCGACGGCGCAGCGCGGACCAGCAGGCCGCCGCCAGCAGCCCGTACGCCAGCAGGATCTCCGCGCCCTGGGCCACCGGGTGCGGCACCAGCGAGGGCGGCACCAGGCGGCAGAACACGATGCCGGTCACCAGGACGAGCAGCAGCCGCAGCAGCGGACCGGCCAGCACGGCCGCGAACCGGCCGGCCACGTAGCGCAGCTCCAGCACGTTGTGCAGCACCCCGAACACGGCCAGGCCGAGCACCGCCAGCCCCGTCGGTGCGCGCAGTGCCAGGGCCAGCGCCAGCGCCGCCGCCAGCGCGAACCCGGCCGAGGGCGCGACGCCCAGCCGGACGGCCGGACCGGCGACGGGCCCCGCGACCGTCCCCTCCACGGTGGCGATGGCCACGCTCCCCCTCCTCGTGGCACGATCCCCGCCGTGCCCTATCCCATGGCCCTCGCCCTCACCCTGCTGGTCGAGGTACCGCTCTACACCGCCGCCCTCACCCGGGCCGGCAGCGTCCGCCCGGCCCGTGCGGCGGCGGCCGCCGTCCTGGTCAACCTGGCGACGCACCCGCTGCTCTGGTGGTTCCTCGGCCACGGCGCGGCCCGGTCCACCGGATCCGCCGCAGCGTACTGGACCGCCTTCGGGCTGGGCGAAGCCGCGGTGTGCGCGGTTGAGGCGGCGCTGTTGCGGCCACTCGCCGGAACGGGCCTGCGCGGACCGCTGCCCTGGGCGGCCTCCGGCACGGCCAACGCGGCCTCGGTGCTGGCCGGGCTGCTGGCCTCGGGACGGTGGTGACCGCCGCTCCGCGGTGCGTGCGGTGCGCGCGGTGCGTGCGGTGCTTGTCGGGCGGGTCCGCTCGGACGGGTCCCCCTGCGATTCCTCTCGCGTGGTCCTTCTCCTGCGATTCCTGTTCGGGCGCGGTCGTAACGCGGCGGTCCGGCTCAGGCGTCTTACCGGGGGCAGGCGGCGAACAGGCCACCACGAGACGGTTTTCGGGGGACAGCGGTGATCGGTAAGGCGCGACGGGCCGAGGAGTCCGCGGAGTTCGAGACCTTCGCCTACAGCCGGGGGCACCACCTCTTCCGGACTGCCCTGCTGCTCTGCGGCGACTGGCACCTGGCCGAGGACCTCACCCAGGTCACGCTCGCCAAGCTCTACGCCGCCTGGGCCAAGGTCCGCCGCGCGGAGAACCAGGACGCCTACGCCCGCAGCGTGCTCGTCCGCAGCTACCTCTCCCACCGGCGGCTGCGGCGCAGCGCCGAACAGCCCGCGCTCGGCGACCTGCCCGAGGGCATCGCCCCCGAGGGAGACCCGGCGCTCCGGGTCACCCTCCTCGCGGCCCTGGCCGAACTGCCGCCGAGGGACCGGGCCGTACTCGTCCTGCGCTACTGGGAGGACCGCAGCGTCGAGGAGACCGCGGCCGAACTCGGCGTCAGCGCGGGCGCGGTGCGCAGCCAGGCGCTGCGTGCCCTCGGCCGGCTGCGCGCCGTCCTGGGGCCGCAGGGCTCGGACCGGCTCGCCGCGTCCTGACCCGCCGCCGGACCGACCCGCCGCGCTCGGGGGATCAGCGGCATCGGCGGTACCGGCGGGGTGCGGCGCCGCCCGGTAATGGCAAGGGGCCGCACCGCCCGGTAGCGGCGGGGTGCCGCACCACCCGGATTTTTCGTCACCACACTCAGCTGGAAGGAACCAGGAGCATGGACGAGCTGGAATCCGACGGCCGACGGCTGTCCACCACCTTCGACCGGGCGATGGACGGCGTCGGACCGGAGCTGGGGGCGCTGGTCGCCGGCGCCGCCGAGCGCGGCCGGTCGATCCGGCGCCGCCGCCGCGCCGCCGTGACCGGCGCGGTCGCCGCCGTCGCCGTGCTGGCCGTCGGCGGCGCCGTCGCCCTGCAGCCGGGGAGCGGCTCCCGTTCCACCACCGTGGCGGCGAACGGGACCGCGTCGCCGTCCGCCACCGCGTCGGCCTCACCGTCCGCCGCCCCGCCCACCATGAAGCCCCGCGAAACCTCCACCCGGGACCCGCGGGCCGACGACGGCCCCGAGAAGCGGTACTCCGGAACCGGGGCCAACGCCGGAAAGGTCGCCCTCACCGGCCACGCGGCCGTCCTGGCCGTGGTCGAGGGCCTGCCGAGGAGCGGCGCGACCGGCGGCTACGCCGGCTACCACAGCCCGGTCGGCTGGACGGGTCCGGAGCTGCTCGACGTGCGGACCACCGGCGAGCTCAGCTACGACGACGGCAAGGGGCCCGTCCAGGTCAGAGTCGAGTTCGAAGGCGGGCTCGGCGCGCTGTTCCGGCCCGGGTCCTACCCGCCCGGCCCCGGCCGTGACCCGTACATCATCGGCTACGACGACCGTTACAACTGCGAGAAGGCCAGGGCCGCCCGGAGCAACACCCACTGCGAGGTCGGGAAGCTCCCCGACGGCAGCACCCTGATGCTGACCGAGAGCACGTCCGACGGCTACCGCTCCCGCACCGCCGACCTGCTGAGCAAGGACAACAACCGGATCACCCTGACGGAGTTCTCCGGCGGCGTGATCAGCGATCTGCGCGAGCTGCCCCTCAGCCTGGAGCAGTTGAAGGCCGCGGTGACCGTCCAGGGCCTCCAGGAGTGGATCACGCCGGAGCGGGCCGACCAGGCGGACCGGACGATCCGGCCGTTCCGCGACTCCTCGCCCGGCCGGGACCAGCCCGGCCCCGGCGGCTCGGCACCAACGGCGTCGGCCTCGACCTCGGCATCGGCTTCGACATCGGGATCTCGCTCGGCATCGGCGTCACGCTCGGCGTCGGCGTCACGCTCGGCCACCGCCGGTTGAACCGGTGGCGGCCCGCCCGGGTACGGTGGCCGGTGAGTTGACACGCTGGGACAGGCCGGGGGCCGACTGATGATCGTGGTGGACGCGTCCGCACTGGTACTCGCGCTGGCCGACGAGGGCGAGCGCGGGGCCGCGGCCCGGGCCGAACTCGACACGGGCGGCGAGTGGGTGGCCCCCGAGCACATCGTCATCGAGGTGATGCAGTCGCTGCGCGGCCTCTACCTGGCCAAGGAGTTGACCGCCGAAAGGGTCGGTGAACTCGCCGCGCGGCTCCCCGGGTTGGCGATCCGCAAGGTCGAGGTGGCGCCGCTGCTCGGCCGGATCTGGGAGCTCAAGGACAACCTCACGCCGGACGACGCCGCGTACGTCGCGGTCGCCGAGCAGTACGGGGTGCCGCTGGTCACGGCGGACCTGCGGCTGATGCGGGCGAGCGGGCCGCGCTGCGAGATCCGGGGGATCCAGGGGGCCCACCGCCGGACGGGGTGACCCCGGCCCGCCAGGAGGGCCTCCGGAGGAGGGGGCCGGCACGGGGGTGAGCGGGGTGTCCGGCGGGGCGTCCGGCGCGGGAGTGTCCGGTAGGGGCCCGGAGACGTTGAGCAGGGCGTCCGCCGCACCCCCTTCGGAAGGTCCCCCGATGTCAGCTCCGCTCGCCGCCGCCCTGCTCCCGCTCGCCCTGTTGACGCCCGCCTCGGTACCGGCCGCGGCGGCGCCGGGCGCCTCCGGTGCAGTGGCCACCGCGGATGCGCCGGTCTCGGTCGTCGAGGCCGACTTCGACCCGGCGACGGCCTTCGTGCCGCCGACCGCGATCAGCCACGCGCCGGACCTGGTGCCGTACGGCTCGCACGTCCGCGTGGTGGTCGACCGCACCGTGCCGGGTCGGACGGTGCTGACGCTGACCGCGGCCGGGCTCGCCGCCGACCACACCTTCCCGGTACACCTGCACACCGGATCCTGCGGGGCCGACCCCGCCGCGTCCGGCCCGCACTACCAGGACGCCGTGGACCCGGCCCGGCCGTCCACCGACCCCGCGTACGCCAACGACCGCAACGAGCTGCGGCTGACGCTGCGCACCGACCACCGGGGCGGCGGCACCGCGGCCGCCACGGTGGCCTGGCAGCCCCGGCCGGGCGAGGCCCGCTCGCTGGTGCTGCACGCGGGCGACCCGGCCGGCCGGCACGCGGCGGGTGACCGGGCGGCCTGCGTGAAGCTGGCGCCGTGACGCCCCGGCCGGCGGGTCGGGCGGCAAGGTCGGCCGGCGGATCGGGCAGCGGATCGGGCAGCGGGTCGGGGCTGCGGGTCGGGGCTGCGGGGTCGCCGGGTTGCGGGGTCGGGGCTGCTGGGTCGCGGGGTTGTGAGACGTGGTCCGGCTCAGGCCCCGAGGGTGGCGACCAGGACGGCCTTGATGGTGTGCAGGCGGTTCTCCGCCTGGTCGAAGACGACGGAGTGCGCCGACTCGAAGAGCTCGTCGGTGCACTCCAGCTCGCTCATCCCGGTCGCCTCGTGCATCTGCCGCCCGACCACCGTGCCGAGGTCGTGGAAGGCCGGCAGGCAGTGCAGGAACTTCACACCGGGGTTTCCGGTGGCCCGGACGGTGTCCATCGACACCTGGTACGGCTTGAGCAGCGCGATCCGCTCGGCCCAGACCTCCTTGGGCTCGCCCATCGAGACCCAGACGTCGGTGTAGAGGAAGTCGGCGCCGGCCACGCCCGCGTCCACGTCCTCGGTCAGGGTGATCCGGGCGCCGGTGGTCGCGGCCAGGTCCTGCGCCGCCTTCTGCACGTCCTCGGCGGGCCAGAGGGCGCGCGGCGCGACGATGCGGATGTCCATGCCGAGCAGCGCGCCGGTGACCAGCAGCGAGTTGCCCATGTTGGAGCGGGCGTCCCCGAGGTAGGCGAGGGCCACCTCGGTGAGCGGCTTGGTGGTGTGCTCCCGGACGGTCAGCACGTCGGCGAGCATCTGGGTGGGGTGCCACTCGTCGGTGAGGCCGTTCCAGACCGGCACGCCGGCGTACTCGGCCAGCTCCTCGACGATCTCCTGGCCGTGCCCCCGGTACTCGATGCCGTCGAACATCCGGCCGAGCACCCGGGCGGTGTCCTTGATGGACTCCTTGTGGCCGATCTGCGAGCCGGCCGGGTCGAGGTAGGTGGTGGTGGCGCCCTGGTCGTGGGCGGCGACCTCGAAGGCACAGCGCGTCCGGGTGGAGGTCTTCTCGAAGATCAGCGCGATGTTCTTGCCGCGCAGCCGGGGCTGCTCGGTGCCCGCGTACTTCGCCGCCTTGAGCTGGGCGGCCAGGTCCACCAGGAAACGGAACTCCTGGGGCGTGAAGTCGAGCTCCTTGAGGAAGTGCCTGTTCCGGAGGTTGAACGCCATGCCGGGCTCCTGGGTGTCGGGGGCGGGAACGGGAAGCAGCAATTGTATACGACGCCCGGAATTTATATGCAAAGCGTCGCGGAGCGGTCCGGCACGGGGGTGTGCCGGGCCCCGCGGGGTTTCCGCGGAGCCCGCTCCGTCCACGTCGCGTGCGGCCGCCACCTGAGAGCCCCCGGGCGTCTCCAGGCCTCGCGGGCCCGAAGACGCCCGGGCCGGGGGCCTGCGGGCCCGGACGCCCGGGCTCGCAGGCCCTCGCGCCTAGAGACGCGGGTCGACGGGCTCCGACTCCAGCGCCAGCACCGCGAACACCGGCTCGTGCACCCGCCACAGCGGCTCACCCGCCGCCAGCCGGTCCAGCGCCTCCAGGCCGAGCGCGTACTCGCGCAGCGCCAGCGAGCGCTTGTGCCCGAGGAAGCGCTGACGCAGCTGGTCAAGGTAGTGGGTGTAGTCCGGACCGTAGATGATCCGCAGGTACTCGCGGCCACGGACCTTCACACCCGGCTGGATCAGCCCGCCCGGGCGCCCCTCCCCCGCCTTGCCGCGGACCAGCGACGCCAGCGGCTTGACCACCATGCCCTCGCCACCGGCCGCGGTCAGCTCCTCCCACCAGGCCACGCCCGCGGCCACCGACGCCTCGTCGGTGGTGTCCACCACCAGCCGGCCGGTCCGGTGCAGCACCGGCGCCTGCGGCTCGGCCGCGTGGTCGGCCCCGACCAGCCCGTCGATCCAGGCGAGGTGCTCGTCGTGCGGGCGCACCGCCAGGTTCACCCCCTCGGCGGCGAGCACCTGGAACGGCGCCAGCCGGATCCCCGACAGGCCCTCCGTCGGCCAGCAGTACCGCCGGTACGCCTCGGTGAACGCCTGCGCGTCGACGGCGCGCCGACGCTGGCGCTCCGTCAGCCCGGCGAGGTCCAGCCCGCGCCCGGCCGCCTGCTCCAGCGCGGCCAGCACCTCCGGCAGCGCCGCGCCCGCCGCCGCCCCGACCGCCGCGTACTGGCGGCGCAGCAGCTCGGCGGCCTTGAGCGACCACGGCATCAGCTCGGCGTCCAGCAGCAGCCAGCCGGTGCCCAGCTCGTCGAAGAGCCCCGAGCGCTCGGCGGCGGCCCGCAGCCGCCCCAGGACCGCGGCGGTCAGCTCGTCGTCACCGAGGAACGCCCGGCCGGTCCGGGTCCAGATCGCACCCGGCCCGGGCAGGCCGAACCGCTTCTCCAGCGCCGATTCGTCCCGGGCCACCAGCACCACCGCGCGGGAGCCCATGTGCTTCTCCTCGCAGATCACCTGCCGGACGCCGTCCTCGCGGTAGGCGAAGAAGGCCTCCTCCGGGTGTTCGAGGTAGCCGGGGCGGCGTGAGGTCGCGCTCGGCGCCATGGTCGGCGGAAGGTAGGCGAGCAGCCGCGGGTCGATGGCGAACCGGCTCATCACCTCCAGCGCGGCCGCCGCGTTCTCCTCCCGAACGGCGACCCGGCCGTGCAACGACGTCTCCACCACCCGGCGGCCCGCCACGTCGGCGAGGTCCAGCGGCCGGCCCTCGCGGGCACCCGGCGCGTCCGTGTGCATCGGGCGCACCGGCGCGTACCACTCCTGCTCGGCCTCCACGCTCACCAGTTCCCGCTCCGGGTAGCGCAGCGCGGTGAGGCTGCCGCCGAAGACGCAGCCGGTGTCCAGGCAGATGGTGTTGTTGAGGAAGCTCGCCACCGGCACCGGGGTGTGCCCGTAGACCACCAGCGCCTTGCCCCGGTACTCCTCCGCCCACGGGTAGCGCACCGGCAGGCCGTACTCGTCGGTCTCGCCGGTGGTGTCCCCGTACAGCGCGTGCGAGCGCACCCGGCCGGAGGCCCGGCCGTGGTACCTCTCCGGCAGACCCGCGTGGCAGACCACCAGGGCGCCGCCGTCCAGCAGGTAGTGGCTGACCAGGCCGCGCATGAAGGCCCGGACCTCGGCGCGGAACTCCTCCGACTCCCCCGCCAGCTGGTCCAGCGACTCCTGGAGGCCGTGCGAGACGGTGACCTTCTTGCCGTCCATCGCCCGGCCGAGCTTGTTCTCGTGGTTGCCCGGTACGCAGACCGCGTGCCCGGCCGCCACCATGCCCATCACCAGGCGCAGCACGCCCGGCGTGTCGGGGCCGCGGTCGACCAGGTCGCCGACGAAGACGGCGGTGCGGCCCGCGGGGTGCGCGGCGTCCACCGGGCGGCCGGCGTCGTCCCTGGTCAGCACGTAGCCGAGACGGGCGAGCAGGGTCTCCAGCTCGGAGCGGCAGCCGTGGATGTCGCCGACGATGTCGAACGGGCCGGTGAGGTGGCGCAGGTCGTTGAACCGCTTCTCCGGCACGATCTCGGCGGCCTCGACCTCCGCCTCCCCGCGCAGGATGTGCACCTTGCGGAAGCCCTCGCGCTCCAGACCGCGCAGGGACCGGCGCAGCTCGCGGTTCTGGCGCGGGATCACGTGGGCCGGCAGCTGCCGGTCCGGGCGCGTCCTGTTCCGCTCGGCGCAGACGCCCGGCGGGACGTCCAGCACGATCGCGATGGGCAGTACGTCGTGTTCCCGGGCGATCCGGACCAGCTGCTTGCGGGCCTCCGGCTGCACGTTGGTGGCGTCCACGACGGTCAGCCGGCCGGCGGCGAGGCGCTTGCCGACGATGTAGTGCAGCACGTCGAAGGCCTCGGCGGAGGCGGACTGGTCGTTCTCGTCGTCCGCCACCAGGCCGCGGCAGAAGTCGGAGGAGATCACCTGGGTGGGGAGGAAGTGCTTGCGGGCGAAGCTGGACTTGCCCGCGCCGCTGGTGCCGATCAGGACGACGAGGGACACGTCGGTGACGGGGAGGCGGCGGGGCTTGGCGCTGGTGACCGGGGTCTCGCTCCTGGGGGCCTCGGCGTTGGGGACCTCGGCCTTGGGGGCTTCGGCGTCCGGGGCGGGGGCGTCCGTGGTGGGGGCGTCCGTGGTGAGCTTCGGGGACTGTGCGTCGTCGGTCATCGGGTCTCGCCCCCTTCGGGCGTCGTGGTGGATTCGGCGGCCGTCACGTCGGTGGTTGTCACCTCGGTGGTTGTCACGTCGGCGGTTGTCACCTCGGTGGCTGTCACGTCGGCGGTTGTCACCTCGGTGGCTGTCACGTCGGCGGTTGTCACCTCGGTGGCTGTCACGTCGGCGGTCCCGGCGGTGCCGGGGTGGGTCGCGACGGTGGTCGTGGGCACGGGCGGCGTGCCTATGCGGAACAGCGCGAGCTGGGTCGGCGCGCCCACCTCGTCGTCCTCCGGGCCGACCGGGCGGATCACCACCGTGTAGCCGTACGCCTCCGCGACCTGGACGGCCCACGCCCGGAACTCGGCCCGGTCCCACTCGAAGCGGTGGTCGGCGTGCCGGACGTGACCGGCCGGCAGGCTCTCCCAGCGGACGTTGTACTCGACGTTCGGCGTCGTGACGACCACCGCCGCCGGACGGGCCGCCCCGAACACGGCGTACTCCAGCGCCGGCAGCCGGGGCAGGTCCAGATGCTCGATCACCTCGGAGAGCACGGCCGCGTCAAAGCCCTTGAGCCGCGCGTCCGTGTACGTCAGCGCGCCCTGGACCAGCTTGACCCTGGCCGCCTGGCGCTCCGTCATCCGCTCCAGCCGCAGCTTGCGCGCGGCCGCCGACAGCGCCCGGGCGGACACGTCCACGCCGAGCACCTCGGTGATCCGGGCGTCCTTGAGCAGGCTGCCGATCAACTCGCCCTGGCCGCAGCCGAGGTCGGCCACCCGGGCCGCCCCGGTCTCGGCCAGCGCGGCCAGGATCGCCGTACGGCGCTGCTCGGCCAGGGATGGCTTCCGCTCCCCGGCGGGCTGCTCCGGCGACGCCGTCCCCTGCAGCGCAGTCTCCTGCGACTCCGTCTCCTGCGGCCCGGTCTCCTCGGCGGTGTCGTCGACCGCGTTGTCGATCTCCTCGACCTCGCGGTCGTCGGCCTCCGCCAGCCGGGCCAGCTCCAACCGCTCCATCGCCCGCCGGGTGAGCGTCCAGCGCCGGGACAGGTAGCGGCGCGCGATCAGGGCCTGCTCGGGGTGGTCCGCCAGCCAGCCCTCGCCGGCGGCGAGCAGCTTGTCGACCTCGTCCGGGGCGACCCAGTAGTGCTTGGCACCGTCCAGCACCGGGAGCAGTACGTACAGCTGCTGGAGCGCGTCCGCGAGCCGGACCTCCGTGGCGGACAGCTCCAGCCGGACATAACGGGACTCGCCCCACTCGGGGAACGCCTCGTCCAGGGGGATCGCTGATGCCTCGACCCGCCAGCCCAGCGGCTCGAAGAGCCGGCCCGCCATCGCGACACCGCCGCCGTCGCCGGCGCCGTTGGCCGGCACGGCGGGCAGTACGATCCGAAGCGGCCGGAGGACGTCCACCAGCCCGGGGCGGGCCTCGCAGACGCCCTTCATCGCCGTCCGGAACACCGTCCGCAACGCCACCGCGAGCAGCGAGGACGCCGCGTAGGGGCGGTCGTTGACGTACTGGGCGAGGGCGAAGTCCGGCGAGCCGCCGCGACCCTTGCCCCGGCCCTTGCGGACCAGCGCGATGGGGTCGACGTCGAGCAGCAACGCGGCCGTGCACGCCTCGTCGCCGGCCTCCGGGTAGAAGACGTGCGCCTCGCCGTGCGACGTGGAGAACTGCTGGACCTTGCCCGGGTGCTTGTGCAGCAGGAAACCCAGGTCGGTGGCCGGGCTCCCGGCAGTGCCTGTGGTGGAGATCGACATGAACACCCGCCCGAGTATTGCCCAGGACCTGCCCGCTGAGCACCGGGTTTTGCCCCGGCCCGGCCGTGCAGCCGACCCGGCACCGGCCTCACGCGAGCCCGGCACCCGACCCGCGTCTGCCGTTCGCACGGCTCCGGCGGTCGCGCCCGGCCCCGTGTCCGCCCGGTGAGCGTGTTCGGCACCGGCGGCCCGTATTCGTTAACGTGCACGATGTGACTGCAGAATCCACCTCCCTCGCAAACGGCGCCGTCGCCGCAGGTCTGGCCACCATCGCCGCCGACGGCACCATCCTCGACACCTGGTACCCCGCTCCCGCGCTGGCCGCCGAACCCGGCCCGGCCGGCACCGTCCGCCTGACCGCCGAGCAGGCCGAGGCCGAACTGGGCGCCGGCACGGCCGAGGCGCTGCGCACCGACGCCCGCCGCGGCGTCGAGGTGGTCGCCGTGCGCACCACGATCGCCTCGCTGGACGAGAAGCCGATCGACGCGCACGACGCCTACCTGCGCCTGCACCTGCTGAGCCACCGCCTGGTGCGGCCGCACGGCCAGAACCTCGACGGCCTCTTCGGTCTGCTCGCCAACGTGGCGTGGACCAGCATCGGCCCGGTGCAGGTGGACAAGGTCGAGCAGGCCCGCCTCGCGGTCCGCGTCCAGGGCGGCCAGCTCGCCGTGTACGGGATCGACAAGTTCCCGCGGATGACCGACTACGTCGCCCCCTCGGGCGTGCGCATCGCCCACGCGGACCGCGTCCGCCTCGGCGCGCACCTCGCCCCGGGCACGACCGTGATGCACGAGGGCTTCGTCAACTTCAACGCCGGCACCCTCGGCACCTCGATGGTCGAGGGCCGGATCAGCGCCGGCGTCGTGGTGGGCGACCACAGCGACATCGGCGGCGGCGCCTCGATCATGGGCACGCTGTCCGGCGGCGGCAAGCAGGTCGTCTCGGTCGGCGAGCGCTGCCTGCTCGGCGCCAACGCCGGCATCGGCATCTCGCTCGGCAGCGACTGCGTGGTCGAGGCCGGGCTCTACGTCACCGCCGGGACCCGGGTCACCACCCCGGACGGCAAGGTCGCCAAGGCCGTCGAGCTGTCCGGCCAGGACAACCTCCTCTTCCGCCGCAACTCCCAGACCGGCGCCGTCGAGGTCATCGCCCGCTCCGGCTCGTGGGGCGGCCTGAACGCCGAGCTGCACGCCCACAACTGACCTCCTTCACGCTTGAGGTTTTCGGGCCCCCGGTGCCGTGACGGCGCCGGGGGCCCGGTGTTTGCGGTGGGGGTTCGCGTTTCGCTTCGCCGTTCTTCGGGGGCCCCTCCCCCCACCCCCTCCCCCACCCCTCTCCCGCTTGCCACTCGCCGCTGGCCCGTCGCCGCGCACAACACACCACAGGCCGCGCGCCACACGCCGCCCACCGCGCGCCACACGCCGCCCACCGCGCGCCACACGCCGCGCACCGCCCACCGCCCACCGCGCGCCACACGCCGCCCACCGCCCACCGCCCACCGCGGTAGGCCTGCCACGGGGAGGTGCCCGGATCGGTCGGCCCCTGGAGGCCCGCCCCGGAGCGGCCCGGCACCGGGGCAGGCGTGCCCCGAGCCACCCCGGAGCTGGACAGGCCCGTCCCGGAGCGGCCCAGCACCGGGCAGGCCGGTGCCGAGCAGCCCAACGCCCTCCACCGGTGGCCCATCGGTGAGCGCTCACCGATGGCCCCTCCGCACAGCACGCCGCCGGCACTCCGCGCGGCGCACCTCCGCCCGCCCGCCGCCTAGCCGAGGCGGTCGGCCGGCGGCAAGCCCGGATCACCCGAGAGGCTTACCGGCCACGGGAGTTGGACCGCATTGGGTGGTGGCCGGTGACCCGGTATCGGGCGGTTCGTTGGTTGCAGCGGCGGGGGCCCCTGCCCCGGTGGCGCGGTACCGCGCGCCGTGCCGCCCAGGCCGCCGAGCCACCGCCAGCCGCTTCACACCGCACTACCGATCCGAAGAGGTCCGCTCATGTCCGAACCCTGGTCCGAGGCACCCGCCGTGCAGCAGCATCCGGCACCCGACGCGTCGGCCGTGCCGGCCATTCCGAAGAGCCTGTTGGAACAGCTGCAGGAACTGCTCACCTCGGTGACCGCGGACCTCGCGGAGCTGCAGTCGTCCGGGGCCCGGGCCTCCGACCGGCCGGGCGGCGGGCCGAGCCTGAGCACGAGTAACGGCCTATCCTCCTCGGACGCCTGAGGCTTCGACGGCGGGCCGGTCACCGCGGGCTCCGCCTGCTCCCGCTCGTACTCCCCGGCCGCCTGCCGGACCGCCTGACCCAGCCGGGCGACGAGGTCCTTGCAGTCGGCGCCGGCGTCGACCCCGTCGATGCACGTCCAGTACAGGCTCTCGGTGTCCGCGCCGCAGGCCAGCACCACCAGCGTCTCGCCGACGTCCCGTAGCAGCGCCCCGAGTTCGGCCAGCACCGGGGGGAGCGCCCCGATTTCGGTGAGCCGCCCGGCCCGTCCGCCGACACCCAGCCCCAGGAGCGCGGACGAGTCCCCCGAGGAGTGGTCCAGGCACCCGGCCGCATGGCTGCTGGCCTCGGCAAGCTGCTGGCCGAGACCGGCCAGCTCACCGTCGTCCAGCTCGGCCAGCCGGGCGCCCACCGCCTCGGTGAGCAGCGCAGCCTGCCGCGCCTCGGCCAGCACGTCCGGCACGTTCCTGGCCTCGGCCAGGGCGTGCCGGGCCGTCTTGATCAGTCGTAGCGCCTCCATCGGCCGCCACCCCTTCCGCGCGTTCTCGCGGTGTCCGCGCGGCCGCTCGACCGCGTGGACACCTGGTCACGGCGAAAGCGTGCGCCCCAGGACGGACGGGCGCAGCCGTCTCCTCAGAACCTGTGGACAACCCGGGGGGGTGTGGATAACTTCCGTCCCTCACAAGGGTTATTCGCTCACGTCCTGCTTGACGCCGAGCCGTTCCCCGGGCTGTTGCCGGGGCCGTTCCCCGGGCCGTTGCCGGGGCTGTTCCCCGGGCCGTTCCCCGGCCGGCCGGTCACCCTCGTTCTCCCCCGGCTCCCTCCCCCGACTCCTCCACGAGCCCCTCCCCCGCCCCTGTCCCACGCCCCGCCGCTGTCCCACGCCCCGCGCCGGGCACCGGGAAGCGCAGCTCGTTGCGCTCGATCTTCGCGGCCAGGGCGGTCAGCGGGTCCACGCCGACCGCCGTGCAGAACTGCAACAGGTAGGCGAGGACGTCGGCCACCTCGTCCCGCACCCGGTGTGCGTCGTCGGGCTCGGACATCACCGACGCGGCCTGCTCGGGCGTGAGCCACTGGAAGATCTCCAGCAGCTCGCCGGCCTCCACGCTCAGCGCCGCCGCCAGGTTCTTCGGCGTGTGGAAGGGCTCCCAGCCGCGTGCCGCGGCGAAGTCCGTCAACCGCTGCCGCAGGCTCTCCAGGGTCGGGCCCGCCGGGCCCGTGACTCGTTCACTCACCCTCCACGTCTACCGCATCCGCAGTCGCAGCCCCCGCAACGGGTACGGCACCCGGCACGACCGCCCCGGCGCCCCGTGCGCCGCCCTGGGCCGGCACCCGCGCCGTCTCGGTCCGCAGCACGGAGTGCCCGGAGCCGGGGTCGCGCCGGCACTCGACCAGCGCGACCCCGGGCGGCAGCTCGCCGGCCCCGCCGAGCGCCTCCCGGGCCGCGGCCGGCTCCTGCAACGCGCCGAGCATCCGCAGCTGGTGGCGCCCGGACATGTCGCGGGCCAGTCGCAGCAGCGAGGCGGTCTGCTCGGTGCCGAGCCCGGCCCCGAGGTCCTCGGCGAGCACGGTGAGCTGTCGGCGCGCCCAGGGCACCTCGGTGGCCACGTCCAGGTCCAGGACGTCGGCGCCGGTGAGCAGCACGGCGGCGAACGCGAGGTGGCGCAGCATGCCGTCGGAGGCCTGGTCGGCTCCGGTGCGGCCGAGGACGCCTTCGTCGAAGACGACGAGGACGCGTTCGCCGGCCCCGGTGCCGCGGCGGGCGAGGTCGAGTCCGAGCAGGGGGTGCGGGGCGGCGGACTGTACGACGCGGAGCAGCTGGCCGTAGCGGCGGGCGCACTCGTTGCTGAGCCGGGCGATGACGGCGGAGATGTTGGCGGCGGTGCTGAGCAGCCTGGCCTGCGGGTCGGGGCGGGCCCAGTCGCGCATCAGGGCGGGCACGGGATGGACGGGGAAGACCTCGCGCAACGCGGTGAGCAGGTGCTCCGCGGCGGTGAGCACCTTGCGTTCGCCGGGCGAGGAGCCGGCGACGCGCAGCGGGATCTGCGCGGTGATCAGGGTGGTGCTGGTGAAGGGCGCGCGGATGTCGCCCTGCCGGGTGTCGTTGTGCCAGCTGACGTTGATCCGTCGGTTCCGGAGGTCCTGCTCGCCGGTTTCGACGAGGGTCCGGCCGTCGAGGGTGAGCTGTTCGCGGGCGATCCGGACGGGGCCGTCGGTGCGGATGACGACTTCGAGGCCGATCGGCCCGTCGCAGGAGCGGACGGTGCAGCCGAGGATGAGGGCGTTGCGGCCGTGCGGCACGCAGCCGGCCAGGCCGCCGCGGACGGCGGTGGCGAGCGGGCCGCGCCGACCGGGGAGGCCGTCGAGGGAGTCGGTGATCTCCTCGCCGAGGGCGAGGCGGGAGAGGACGGCGAGGGCGTCGAGGGCGTTGGACTTGCCCACACCGGCCGGTCCGTGCAGCACGGTGAGGGGCGCGAGCGGCAGGGTGGCGCGCCGGTAGGACTTGAACGAGGTGAGCCGGAGTTCCTCCACGGTGGGGCGCTGTGCGGGCGGCCGTCCGGGGTCCGAGGTGCGCTGCTGGGGGTGGGCCGGCACGGCGGGCCGGGTGGCGTCGCGGTTCACCCGTCGGACGTTAGCCGCCGTCCTCGCGGCAGAAACGTGCCTGCTCAGCAGATTCATCCCAACGAGGTGAGCGGTCCCCGCAGCGGACGCCACCCCGGAACGCCCCGCTCGTCCCCGGCCTCCGGCTCCCGGCAGCTCGGCCTCAGCCCGCGGCCTCCCCGCCCCGCCGGCTCGGCCCGCCTCCGGCAGCGCGTCCCCGGCCTCCGGCGGCTCAGCCTCGGCCAGCGCCGGCTCGGCCCCGCCCCCGGCAGCTCACCGCCGGTAGGCGGCAACCGTCACGGAGGCGGTCACCTCGACCGGGTCGGGCAGTTCGGCGAGCCGGGCGGCCAGCCGCTGCGGATCGGTGTGCCAGGCGCTCGGGCCCATGCCGACGACGGTGCGGACGTCGGCGGCGGCGAGCCGCATGGTGAACTCGACCTCCTGCCGCCCGGCCGGTGTGAGGTGGGGGCCGAGCTTCTCGTCGATCCGGCGCTGCTTTTCCTCGTCGACCGAGAGCAGTCCAAGCCCGGCGACGAGTTCGCGCAGGTGGCGCGGGGTGGGCGAGACCAACAGCAGGGTGCCGCCGGGGCACAGGACGCGGCGGATCTCGGGGCCGTTGCGCGGGGCGAAGACGTTGAGGACGAGGCCGGCGGCGCCGTCCAGCAGCGGCAGCGGGCGCCAGGCGTCGCAGACGACGGCGCCGATCCGGGGGTGGGCCTTGGCGGCGCGGCGCAGCGCGTACTTGGAGATGTCGAGGGCGGCGCCGGGCCGGCCGGGCAGGGCGTCCAGGACGTGGGCGAGGTAGTGGCCGGTGCCGGCGCCGAGGTCGGCGACGAGGCCCTCGGGCGAGGCGGCCGAGGCCGCGTCGGCGAGGGCGGCGGCGATCGGGCGGTAGTGGCCGGCGGCGAGGAAGTCGCTGCGGGCGGCGACCATGTCGGCGGTGTCGCCGGTGCCGGTGTGGGCGTCACCGGCGAGCAGGCTGACGTAGCCCTGCTTGGCGATGTCGAAGCTGTGCCCGCCGGGGCAGCGCAGGGTGCGTCCCTCGGGGGTGAGGGCCTGCGCGCAGTGCGGGCAGGCCAGGTAGGGCTCGATGTCCTGCAGCAACGTCCGTCTTCTCTCGCCATCCGGTCGTGCGGTCCGGCCGGAAGGGCAAGCCTAACGACCGGTGGTGCGCGGCTGCGCATCCCGCTGGCCGGGCAGGCGGGGGGTGCCGCCGCCGGTCCGGGCGGTGCGCAGGGCGAGCGCGGCGAGTGCTTCGGGAGCGCCGGCCTGGCCGCGGATGCCGGGGAAGGCGTTGATGTCGACGATGACGGGTTCGGCGGGGCCGTCGAGCAGGTCGATGCCGTAGACGTCGAGGCCGAACACCCGGCCGACCCGGCGGGCCAGCTCGGCGCGGTCGGCGGGGAGGTCGGCGGGGCCGAACCGGCCTGCGGCGGAACCGGACCGGCCCCCGGCAGCGGCTCCGTCGGCCGGGAGGCCGGCGGCTGGGCCGGCGGCGGCGGCGGGGGCGAGTTCGGAGCGGCGGCGCTCGCAGAAGACCTGCCCGTCGACGACCCAGATCTTCTGGTCCCATCCGGTGTTGGCGAGGTAGGGCTGGGCGATCACGGGTTCGGCGGGCCACTGGGCGGCGAGGTCGCGCAGCCGGTCGGGGCCGTCGACGCGGGCGACGAGGTCGTGGCGGCGGCTGTGGCGGCTCTTCACCGCCAACGGGTAGTCGGCGTCGGACAGTTCGCCGGCGAGGTCGGTGAGGCTCGCGGCGGTGCGGGTGGCGGCGAACGGCAGGCCGGCCCGGTGGGCGAGGTCGGCCATGGCGGTGCGGTCCTGGCAGAACCCGGTCGCGGCGGCCGAGTTGAGGACGGGGGCGCCGCGCTCCTCCAGGTGCCGGGCGAGCGCGAGGGCGTACGGGGTGCGGGCCTTGAGCAGGTAGACGTCGGCCAGCGGGCCGGGGCCGATCCGCTCGGCGGGCGGGGTGGCGTCGGGGGTGGGGTCGATGGTCTCGACCCGGTGGTCGGGGGCCAGCAGCGCGGCGGTGGCGGCGAGCAGCGGGTGGCCGGGGTCGGGGGTGACCAGGCCGATCCTCATATCGTCCCGCCCATGCCGCCGGTGACGAACCCGGCCCCGCCCACGCCGACCCCGGCGCCCTGTGCGGGAAGCCGCACCGGCTCCGGCACCGATGGCACCGACACGGCCGCGACGGCCGACGACACCGATGGCACCGACGGCACCGATGGCACCGGCACGGCCGCGACGGCGGACACGCCCGCCGGCACCGACACCGCCGAAGCCGCCGACACGCCCGCCGGCGCCGAGACCGCCGTCCCGGTGCGGGCCAGCCGCAGCACGGCGCGGGAGACCCGGGCCACCGCGTCCGGCACCTGGCGGAAGCTGGGGAAGTCGTTGACGTCCACGACCACCGGGCCGTCCGGGCCGAACAGCACGTCCACGCCGTACAGGTCGAGCCCGAAGACCTCCCCCACCTGCCCGGCGATGCGCGCCACCTCGGTGGGGAGCGGCACCTGCCGCTCGCGCACGCCCTGCCCGGGGTGCAGCGGCGAGCAGCGCTCGGTCGCGTACAGCTCGCCGTCGACGCAGTACACCTTGAGGTCGGTACCGGAGTTGGGCACGTAGGGCTGGGCGATCAGCAGACCCTCGCCGGCGAGCAGCGGGCCGAGTCCGACGAGGTGGTCGGGGGTGGGGACGAGCCGGACGGCCCGCCCGGAGCTGCCGTCGGCGGGCTTGACCACCAGCGGGTACTCGGACGCGGGGATCTCCGCGAGCCGTTCCCAGCGGGCCGCCGCGTAGGTGACCGGGACGGGCAGGCCGCGGGTGCGCGCGATCACCGCCGCGAGCGCCTTGTCACGGACGCCGCGGATGGACCGGACGTCGTTGACGGTGGTGAGGCCGACGGCGGCGGCCGCCTCCAGGAGGGTGAGGCCGGGGCCGCCGGAGACGGTCTTGAGCACCCAGGCGTCGTGGCTTCCGGCCCGGACGGCCTCGGAGATCGCCATCAGCGAGTTCCCGGGGCGCAGCACGTCCACCCGGTGTCCCCACGCGGTGAGTTGGCGTACCACGTCGAGCGGCATGCCGTCGTGCCGGTAGTGCTCCTCGACCAGAAAGCAGAGCCTCATGAGCCTGTCTTCCCCCTCCTCGCCAGCGCGGACGTCCGCCGTTCGCGTCCGGCAGAGCTGTAAAGGCCCCAGAATGCCATGGCGCCTGCACACAAGATCGCCCGGCCTGTAAGCATTCGGCAACAATCGGTCCGAAATGCCCGGGCCCCGCCCGGCGGTGGGCGGACGGCCGAGGCGGACGGCCGACGGGGGCGACCGACGGCGGGCGACCGACGGCGGGCGACCGACGGCCAACGGCAGGCGACGGACGGCCCGTCGACGGGGTCGACGACCGACCGCCGAAGCAAAACCGACCGCCGAAGCAAAACGGTGGCAGGTCCACGACGGGCCTGCCAGGATGCACGGCGTGACCTCTGACGATCTTGAAGCCGCCCGCCGCGCCCTCCCCGACCTCCTCTCCGGGATCGAGCAGTACTACGACGCCGTGCCGCGTTCCGCGGCCCGCGTCGAGGACTTCGGCCCGCTGACCCTGTTCGTCCGCGACGGCGAGGGCTGGCCGTACTACGCCCGCCCGACGCTCGGCCACTCCGGCCCGGCCGCCACCGCCGAGGACGTCCGCCGGGTACTGGCCCGCCAGCGCGAGCTGGACCAGCCGCAGGCCTTCGAGTGGGTGGCCGAGCACGACCCGCAGCTGCGCGCGGCGGTGGAGGAGGCCGGGCTGACGGTGCACGAGCACCCGCTGCTGGTGCTCGGTCCGGACGACGAGCCGGCCGGGGCGACGCCGGCGTCGCCCGAGGGCGTGGAGGTCCGGATCCTGGCCGCCGACGCCCCGGAGCTGGCGAGTGCGGTGGCCGTGCCGCATCTGGCCTTCGGCGAGCCGGGCACCGCCACGGGCACCGCAGGGCTGGACGAGCTGGCCGTCGCGGCCCGCGAGGCGGCGGCGGACGGCTCGGCCGCACGGGTCGCCGGGCGGATCACCGCCGGGAGGACCGTGCTCGCCGCGGCCGTCCAGGACGGCTCGGTGCTCTGCGCGGGCCAGCACAACCCGGTCGGCCAGGTCACCGAGGTGGCCGGCGTCGGCACCCTGCCGTCGGCACGCCGGCAGGGGCTCGGCCTCGCGGTCACCGCGGCGCTGGTCGCGCACGCGCGGGCCAACGGGGTGCGGACGGTGTTCCTGTCCGCCGCCGACGAGGACGTCGCCCGGATCTACCGCCGGGCCGGCTTCCGCCCGTTCGCCACGGCCCTGATCGCCGAGCCCGCCCGGAACGGGGCGTGACCGGCCCGCCCCGTCCGTCGGGCCGGGGCGGCGGACTCAGTCCGAGTCCTCGTCCTCCTCGCCGCTGACGCCCTCGCCCTCGGCCTCGTCCACCACCCACGCGGCCAGCCGCTCGGCGACGCCGGACACGCCGAGCCGCCCCTCGCGGATGGCCCGGGCGAGGCTGCGCACCTCGCGGGCGGTGGTGGCGACCGTGCAGCCGCTGGCCACCAGGTAGGCGTAGGCGACGGCGGTGGCGAACAGCTCGTTGGTCTTCTCCAGGGCCGGCACCCTGATCAGCTGGTGCATCAGGGCGGCGGCGCGGTCCTGCGGTTCGGGGTAGACGGAGATGTCGAAGATCTCGGCCTGGTGGCGGGAAACCGCCGCGAGCAGCGATCCGTAGTCGGTGACCTGCGGGTCACCGGGCGTGTACTGCTCGGCGGTCATGAGCAGCCACGAGAGGTCGACCTCCAGGTTCAACGGCGCACGTCCTGGAGGTCGGTCGCGCCACCGAACTCGGCCAGGAACGCCGTCTCGTACTCCTTCATGAACTGCGCGGCGGCGTCGACGAACGCCCGCCCGGCCTCGCCCATGTCCTGCTGGACCAGGCGCTCGATGTACTGGTTCATGCTGATCCCCTGCTGCTCCGCCCGTTCCCGGGCCATCTCCGCGGTGGTGGCGTCCACCCGGACGTTCAGCTGCTTCTTACCCATGCCCCTCAAGCTAGCGCCGAAGTGCTAGCACAACAAGGGCGCACACAGGCCCTCGTACGCCCCCTCCCCGGCCGCGGGCCACGGCTCTCCTGGGCCATGCCCCTGCCGCACGGCCGCGAACCCCCGGGAGCCCGCCGGGTCGAACGGCCCGGCGCGCCGGCGCCACCGGCACCGCCCCGAACGGAGGCATCCGCCCTCCCCGACCAGGACCGGCCGCCGCACCACCCACCGGCACCGTCCGCCGAGGCCGGCCGCCACACCACCCACCGAGACCACCCACAGGGACCACCCACCGGAACCACCCCCACGAACCGGCGCGGAGAGGCCTGCGGAACCCCCTTGAGGAGCGAGACTTGAAGAGTTCTTCACCTTCCGAGATTCTGAACTGCCCCGAGCATTCCCTGGAGCGGCACCGACCGGTGTGGAGGCCGGCAATGACAGCCATGTTCGACCAGGAGCTGCGCGAGCAGCTCGACCAGGCCCGTAAGGACCTCGCCGCCGCGCGGGCCGACGGGGACGCCGACGGCGTCCAGGCGTACGAGGGCCGCATCGCCGGGCTGCTCCGGCTCGCCGCCCAGCACGGCGTCTCCCTGCCGCACAGCGCGGAGGAAGAGGAACAGAACCTGCACTGAGCGGCCCACCCACCAGCACCCCGGCCCCCGACGGCCAGACGCCAGGGAGGCGGCTCCCGGAACCCCGGGTGCCGCCTCCCTGGCGTCTGTCGGCCCTCGTCCGGCTACTCGCCGACCGGCTCCAGGATCGCCACGCACTCGAAGTGGTGGGTCATCGGGAACAGGTCGAAGGCGCGCAGCGAGACCGGGCGGTAGCCGCCCTCGCGGAAGTAGGCGAGGTCCCGGGCCAGGGCCGCCGGGTCGCAGGCGACGTAGGCGATCCGGCGGGCCGAGAGGCCGGCCAGGTGGGCGACGGTCTCGCGACCGGCGCCGGCCCGCGGCGGGTCGAGGACGATCACGTCGGTGGACGTGATGCCGGTGCGCGGCAACAGCGTCTCGACCCGGTCGCACTCGATCCGCACGTTGTCCAGCGCGGCCAGGTTGTGCCGGGCGTCGACCACGGCCTGCTTGGCCGACTCGATGCCGAGCACCGCGCCGTCCTCGCCGACCCGGTCGGCCAGTGCACCGGCGAAGAGGCCGACGCCGCAGTACAGGTCGAGCGCGTTCTCGCCCCACTGCGGGTCGAGGCCGTCCAGGACGGCGTCGACCAGGGTGTCCGGGGCCTCGGGGTGGATCTGCCAGAAGCCGCCGTTGCTGACCCGCCAGGTCCGGCCGGCCGCGCGCTCGCGCACGAAGGAGCGGCCGTGCACCTTGTGGATGTTGTCGTGCTCGTCGATCCGCGCGATCGACACCGGCTTGTCCAGCTCGACCAGCGGCAGCTGCGCGCCCGGGACCGGGGTCAGCACGACCTGGCGGTCGGAGGAGCCCGCGGCGGCCATCACCTCGACGGTGGCGACGCCCGGCCAGTCGCGGGACTCGATGCCCAGCTCGCTGATGCCCTCGGCGGCGATCAGGCAGCGGTCCACCGGCTGGATGTCGTGCGAGCGGTGCTTGCGCAGGCCGACCTTGCCGGTCTCCTGGTCGACCGCGTACTGCATCCGGGTGCGCCAGGCCGGTACCTGCCCGGCCGGGAGCTTGCCGCCGACCGGTTCGACGCTGCCGTCCCAGCCCGCCTCGGCCGGGGTCAGGCCGGCCAGCTTGGCCAGCTGCTCGGTGAGCACCTGCACCTTGAGCTTGCGCTGCCCGCCGGGGGTGACGTGCTGCCAGTCGCAGCCGCCGCACTTGCCGGGCCCGGCGAACGGGCACGGCGGGGTGATCCGGTCCTTGGCGGGCTCCAGGATCTCCACCGCGTCGGCGCGCAGGAAGCGCGACTTGGTGGTGCCCTCGGTGACCAGTGCGACGACCTTCTCGCCGGGCAGCGCGTGCCGGACGAACAGCACGCGGCCCTCGTGCCGGGCCACGCAGTGCCCGCCGCCGTGCGCGACCGGGCCGACCTCGACCTCGTAGCGCTCGCCGACCAGCGGGTCACCGCCGGGGCCCCGGGGGGCCGCCTCGGCGCGCGGGGCGCGGGTGGGGCGGAGCGCCTTCGGCGGGCGGACGGTCTGCTTGCGCGGACGGTCCCCGGCCCCGGCCTTGTCCTTGGCCTTGGCCTTGTCCTGGCGCGGCGCGCCGGCGGGGGCCGTACGCTCTCCGCGCGCGGGGCGCTCGGCACGTGCCGGGCGCTCGGCGCGCTCGGTCTGCTCCGGCTCCGGGGCGCGCTCCGCCGGCGCGAGCGGCGCCGTCTGCGCGGTGAAGCCGTCGCGGTCGGTGGCGGCCGGGCGGACGGGCTTGCCCCAGCGCGGCCGGGCGACCTGCCCGGGCTTGCCGGCGCCGCCCTTGCGGGCGCCCTTGGCTGAGCCCTTGCCGGAGCCGCCGGACGAACCGGACGAGCCGTGGGAGCGGGACGGGGTGTTGCGGGTCACGGGGAGGAGTCCTTGCTGCTGTCAGCGGAGGCGGCGGTCGTACCGTCCGGCGTACCGGAGACCTTCGACTTTACGGCCTTCGGCGCCCGGGGCTCACCACGGCGGACCGCACCCGGCGCCGACCAGGCCTTCTGCGGCTTGCGCCGTTCGGAGGACTCCAGCTGCCACGGCACCGAGGTCACCATCACACCGGGCTTGAAGAGCAGCCGCCCCTTGAGCCGCAGCGCGCTCTGGTTGTGCAGCAGGTGCTCGTACCAGTGGCCGACCACGTACTCCGGGATGTAGACCGAGACCACGTCGCGCGGGCTGCTGCGGCGCAGGTTCTTGACGTAGTCCAGGACCGGCCCGGTGATCTCGCGGAACGGCGAGTCCAGCACCTTGAGCGGCACCTCGATGCCGCGCTCGTCCCACTCCTGGCGCAGCGCCGCGGTGTCCGCCGGGTCGACGTTGACGGTGACGGCCTCCAGCGTGTGGGCGCGGGCGAGCCGCGCGTAGGCCAGGGCGCGCAGGGCGGGCTTGTGCAGCTTGGAGACCAGGACGATGGCGTGCACCCGGGTGGGCAGCACCACGTCGTCCGGCTCCTCGGCGGCGACCAGCTCGTCGGAGACCCGGTCGTAGTGGCGGCGGATCGCCTTCATCATCACGAACAGCACGACCATCGTGGCGATGGCGATCCAGGCGTGGCTGATCTTGGTGGCGAGGACGACGATCAGCACGGCCATGGTCATCACCAGGCCGAAGGTGTTGATCGCCCGGCTGCGCTGCATGTGGCGGCGCTTGGCCGGGTCGGTCTCGCTGCGCAGCTCCCTGGTCCAGTGCCGGATCATGCCGGACTGGCTCATGTTGAAGGAGACGAAGACGCCGACGATGTAGAGCTGGATCAGCCGGGTCGGGTCTGCGTCGAACGCGATGATGAACAGGATCGCGGCCAGTGCCAGCAGGATGATGCCGTTGGAGAAGGCCAGCCGGTCGCCGCGGGTGTGCAGCTGGCGCGGCAGGTAGCGGTCCTGGGCGAGGATCGAGCCGAGCACCGGGAAGCCGTTGAAGGCGGTGTTGGCGGCCAGCACCAGGATCAGGCCGGTGACGGCGGCGACGAAGTAGAACCCGGGCGTGAAGTTGGAGAAGACGGCCTCGCTGATCTGGGCGAGCGCGGTCTTCTGGTGGTAGTCGCCGCCCGCGCCGACGAGCTGCTGGGCGGGGTCCTCGGCCATCTGGACGCCGGTGAGGCGGGCCAGCCAGATGATGCCCATGAACATCACGACGGCGATCGACGCCATCATCAGCAGGGTGGTCGCCGCGTTCTTGCTCTTCGGCTTGCGGAAGGCCGGCACGCCGTTGGAGATCGCCTCGACACCGGTGAGCGCCGCACAGCCCGAGGAGAACGCCTTGAGCAGCAGGAACACCATCGCGAAGCCGGCCAGCGACTCGTTGCCGGGGGTGGGCTGGAGGTGGAATCCGGAGCTCTCGGCGGGCATGTCCTGCCCCAGCCCGAAGTGGCGGACCACGCCGTAGACCACCATGCCGAGCACGCCGATCATGAAGGCGTACGTCGGGACGGCGAACGCGCTGCCGGACTCGCGGACGCCGCGCAGGTTCATGCCCATCAGCACGATGACCACGACCACCGAGAGGGTCAGCTCGTGGCCGCGCAGCGAGGGCACCGCCGAGACCACGTTGGCCACCCCGGACGTGGTGGAGACCGCCACGGTGAGGATGTAGTCGACCATCAGCGCGCTGGCGACCACCAGGCCGGAGTTGGCGCCGTGGTTGACCGTGGCGACCTCGTAGTCGCCACCGCCGCTCGGGTAGGCATGGACGTTCTGCCGGTACGAGGCCACCACCGCGAGCATCACGATGGCGACGACGACGCCGATCTGCCATGAGAAGTGGATGGCCGAGGCACCCGCGAGGGAGAGCGTCAGCAGGATCTCCTCGGGCGCGTACGCGACCGAGGAGAGCGCGTCCGAGGCGAAGACGGGCAGCGCGATGCGCTTGGGGAGCAGCGTTTCCCCGAGCTTGTCGCTGCGTAGCGCACGCCCGATAAGGATGCGTTTCGGAAGGTCAGTCGGCATAGGCACGGTAAGGAATCGTAGGGGCTGTTCGCCGCGCGGTCCGACTTGCGTCCCCCCCTTCGTCGCGACTGTGTTCGGTGGACCGGCTAGCGTGTCGGATACGAGCAGGCGGGCAACACTCAGGTTGTCGAGCCCTGCGACCACGAGATCGCTCGCCCCGGACAGCGGGGCGGGGAAGGATGACGAACGGTGTTTGCGCAGGTCAAGAACCCAACGGGACGGGTGAGGTAGCGCCGGTGCACATCGTCATCATGGGCTGCGGCCGCGTGGGCTCCGCCCTCGCCAGAGCGCTGGAGAAACAGGGCCACTCGGTCGCCGTCGTCGACCAGGACCCGACGGCGTTCCGCCGCCTGGGCGCCGGATTCAACGGGCGCCGGGTCACGGGTGTCGGCTTCGACCAGGACACCCTGAAGGAGGCCGGCATCGAGGAGGCCGGCGCGTTCGCCGCCGTCTCCAGCGGCGACAACTCCAACATCATCGCGGCCCGCGTGGCCCGGGAGAACTTCGGCGTGGAGAACGTCGCGGCCCGGATCTACGACCCCCGCCGCGCCGAGGTCTACCAGCGCCTGGGCATCCCCACCGTGGCCACCGTCCGCTGGACGGCCGACCAGATGCTGCGCCGGCTGCTGCCCAGCGGCGGCGAGCCGCTCTGGCAGGACCCGAGCGGTACCGTCCAGCTCGCCGAGGTCGCGTACGACCCGCGCTGGATCGGCCACCGGGTCAGTGCGCTGGAGGAGGCCTCCGGCACCCGGGTGGTGTTCGTCACCCGGCTCGGCGAGGGCGTGCTGCCCACGCCCCAGATGGTGGTCCAGGAGGGCGACCTGGTGCACGTGATGGTGCGCCGGGCCGACCTGGTGGCGGTCGAGGCCGCGTTCGCGCAGGGGCCGAACGAGGAGGGTCACTGATGCGGGTCGCCATTGCCGGGGCCGGGGCCGTCGGCCGCTCGATCGCGGGCGAGCTGTTGGAGAACGGCCACGAGGTCCTGCTGATAGACAAGAACCCGAACTCCATCTCGGTGGAGCGGGTCCCCATGGCGGAGTGGCTGCTGGCCGACGCCTGCGAGATCACCTCGCTGGACGAGGCGGCGCTGCAGCGCTGCCACGTGGTGATCGCCGCGACCGGTGACGACAAGGTCAACCTGGTCGTCTCGCTGCTCGCGAAGACCGAGTACGCGGTTCCGCGGGTGGTCGCCCGGGTGAACAACCCGAAGAACGAGTGGCTCTTCAACGAGTCCTGGGGCGTGGACGTCGCCGTCTCCACCCCGCGCCTGATGTCGGCCCTGGTCGAGGAGGCCGTCAGCGTCGGCGACCTGGTCCGGCTGATGCGCTTCAGCCAGGGCAACGCCAACCTCGTCGAGCTGACCCTCGCCTCCGACACCGAGCTGGTCGGCACCCGGGTCGGCGACGTGCCGTGGCCGCCGGACACCTCGCTGGTGACCATCATCCGCGAGGGCCGGGTGCTCACCCCGGGCAAGGACGACACCCTGGAGGGCGGCGACGAGCTGCTCTTCGTGGCCGCGCAGGAGCGCGAGGAGGAGCTGGAGAACCTGCTCTCGGGCTCCCCCGGCGCCCGGTAACCCGGTCCTCACGCGCGAGCGGGCCCGCACCCGGTTCGGGTGCGGGCCCGCTCGCACGGCTCACTTCCGGTCGGCCTCGGCCGGCTCGTCGTCCAGCTGCACCTTGATCGGCGGCGGCGCCTTCAGCAGGATCTGCCAGGTGACGTACATCGCCAGCAGCATCGGCGGGATGCCCAGGGCGACCTTGAGCCACCCGAGCAGGTTGACGTTGTGCGTGAAGTACAGCGGGAACAGGATCAGCGGCTTGATGCCCATGATCAGCACCCAGGCCCAGGTCGCCTTGGTGTAGGCGGCCAGCCGGCCCGGGTTCTGCTTGCGCCAGGTGAACATCTCGCCGGTGACCGGGCCGAGCATGACGCCGATCAGCGGCCAGCGGACCAGCGCCGAGACGGCCAGGCCGATGCAGTAGCCGACGCTCCAGAGCAGGCCGGGCAGGTAGAAGTTCTCCGCCTTGCCGGTCTTCATCGAGATCCAGGCGCCGATGGCGACGCCGAACACGCCGGAGAAGGCGTGCTGGACGGTCTCCCGCTTGGCCAGGCGCGCCACCACGAACAGGGCGCTCAGGCCGAGCGCGGCCCACGCTGCCGCCGGTACCTGGTGGGTGATGTTGTAGGTCACGATGAAGACCAGGCCGGGCAGCGTCATGTCGACCATGCCGCGCACGCCGCCGAAGGCCTGCATCACGCTCTCGGCGGCCTCCTTGGAGGCGGCAGCCTGCCGGGCTGCCTCGTCGTCGGCGGGGGCGGCCTCGACCAGGCCGAGCTGGGCGGCGGGCTCGCCGCCGGGCTGGATGCTCACGCTCATTCGCTCCCGTGTCCGACCGGACGCAGCTCGTAGCGGGGGTTGAACAGCACGCGGCGCCCGCGTGCGTGGCTGATCCGGCCGCTGGCGACCAGCCGGCGGCCGGGCTCTATGCCCGCGATGGAGCGCCGGCCGAGCCAGACCACGTCCAGCGCCTCGGTGCCGTCGAAGAGCTCCGCCTCCAGCGCCGGCACGCCGGCCCGGGGACGCAGGGTCACGGTGCGCAGGGTGCCCGCCACGGTGACCAGTTGACGGTCCCCGCAGCTGGCGATCGGAGTGCAGCCCGACTCCGCCGCGCTCTCCTGGCGCAGCTCCTCCGCCTGGAGCTCCTCCGCGGAGGAGGTCAGCCGGCTGAGCAAACGGCGGAAGCGGCCCTGCGGCTGGTCGCTGCTGTTGTCACCACTCATGTCGGAAAGGCTACCGGTATCGGGGCCGGCTGCGGCAGGTCACGAGGTCACCGGGGCACCCGGACGGGCCTGCCGGCCGGCCCGGCTCAGTTCTCGAAGCGGTAGCCCATGCCCGGCTCGGTGATGAAGTGGCGCGGGTGGGAGGGGTCGCGCTCCAGCTTGCGGCGCAGTTGTGCCAGGTAGACCCGCAGGTAGTTGGTCTCCGTGCGGTAGGCCGGGCCCCAGACCTCCTGGAGCAGCTGGGTCTGGCTGACCAGCCGCCCGGCGTTGCGGACCAGCACCTCCAGCAGGTGCCACTCGGTCGGCGTGAGGCGGACGTCGGTGCCGTCCCGGTTGACCTTCTTCGCCGCGAGGTCGACGGTGAACGTGTCCGTGACCACCAGGGAGTCGTCCTCGCCGGCCACCGGCTCGGCGCGGCGGACGGCGGCGCGCATGCGGGCGAGCAGCTCGTCCATGCCGAACGGCTTGGTGACGTAGTCGTCGGCGCCGGCGTCCAGCGCCTCGACCTTCTCGTCGGAGGCGTGCCGGGCGGAGAGCACGATGATCGGCACCCTGGTCCAGCCGCGCAGGCCCTTGATCACCTCGACGCCGTCCATGTCGGGCAGGCCCAGGTCGAGGACGACCACGTCGGGGTGGCGGGCGGCGGCCAGCTCCAGCGCGCTCGCGCCGTCGTGGGCCGCGTCGACCTCGTACTTGCGGGCCTTGAGGTTGATCACCAGCGCGCGGACGATCTGTGGTTCGTCGTCCACGACGAGGACCCGGGTCATGCGGGCTCCGCCTTTCACAGCTGTCGGAAGGGGGTGGTCACACGTGGGAGGGGCGGTCCATGGGCTCCGGTGGCGGCGGCACCGGCTCGGGCGGCCCCGGCGGGCGGCCGGCGACGGGCAGGCTGACGACCATGGTGAGGCCGCCACCGGGGGTGTCCTCGGCGGTGATCGTGCCGTCCATCGCCTCGACGAAGCCGCGCGCGACGGCGAGCCCGAGGCCCACCCCGGCGCCGCGCGGCGCGTCCCCGTAGCGCTGGAACGGCGCGAAGATCCGCTCCTTGGCGTCCTCGGGCACGCCCGGCCCGCGGTCGACTATCCGCAGCTCGACCCGCCCCGGCCCGCCCGCCGGGACCAGCGCGTCCGCCTTGACCAGCACCTTCACCCCGGCCGGGCTGTACTTGACGGCGTTCTCGACCAGGTTGGCCAGCGATCGCTCCAGCAGCCCGCCGTCGGCCCGGATCATCGGCAGGCTCTCCGGGACGTCCAGCCGGACGGCCTCCGGCGGGACACCGCCCAGCGCGAACGGCACCACCTCGTCCAGGTCCGTCTCCTGGATCAGCGGCGTGACGGTGCCGGTCTGGAGCCGGCTCATGTCGAGCAGGTTGTTGATCAGGTGGTCGAGCCGGTCGGCGCCGGCCTCGATGCCGGCCAGCAGCTCGGCCTCGTCCTCCTCGTCCCACTCGACGTCCGCGGAACGCAGCGAGGTGACGGAGGCCTTGATCCCGGCCAGCGGGGTGCGCAGGTCGTGCGAGACGGCGGCGAGCAGGGCGGTGCGGATCCGGTTGCCCTCGGCCTCGCGGCGGGCCGCGGCGGCCTCCCCGGCCAGCCGGCGGCGCTCCAGCAGGACGGCGGCCTGTGCGGCGAAGGCGCCGAGCAGCCGGCGGTCCTCGGCGGGCAGCACCCGGCCGCGCAGTGCCAGCGCCAGCGTGTCACCGACCGGGACGTCCACGTCGGCGGTCTCGGGCCGCTCCGGCGGGTGCGGGCCGGCCGACGCGACCGCGTGCCAGGGGCCGAGCGGATCGGGACGCTCCAGCAGCACCGCGGCGTCCTGCTGGAAGGTCTCGCGGACCTGCTCCAGCAGGGCGGTCAGCACGCCGTCCCCGCCCGGCGCGCCGCGCAGCAGGGTGCCGGCCAGGGCGCTGAGCGTCTGGGCCTCGGTCTGGCTGCGCGCCGCCTGGTGGGTGCGCCGGGCCGCGAGGTCGACCACGGAGGCGACCGCGATGCCGACGGCGGTGAATATCGCCACCGCCATGATGTTCTGCGGCTCGTCGATGGTGAAGGTGTGGATCGGCGGCGCGAAGTAGTAGTTCAGCGCCGAGGAGCCGACCAGCGCGGAGGCGATCGCCGGGAAGAGCCCGCCGACCAGCGCCGCGCAGACCGTCAGCGACAGGAAGAGCAGCATGTCGGTGGAGAGCCCGAGGCCCTCGGTGTGGGTGAGCAGCAGCGCCAGCAGCGGCGGCCCGCCGAGGCCGATCAGCCAGCCCGCGACGGCCCGCGGCCGGCCGAGGTCGGTGACCTTGCGGATCGGGATCCGGCCCAGGCCCTTGGCGGCGTGCTCGTGGGTGACGATGTGCACGTCGATGTCGCCGGACGCCCGGGTGACGGTGGCGCCGACGCCCGGGCCGTAGACGTACTGCCAGGCGGGCCGGCGGCTGGTGCCCAGCACGATCTGGGTGGCGTTGACGCCCCGCGCGAAGTCCAGCAGCCCAGCGGCCGGGTCGTCGCCGAGGACGGCGTGGTAGGTGCCGCCCAGGCTCTCCACCAGTGCCCGCTGCTCGATCAGCGTCTGCGAGGAGCCCGACCCGGAGCCGGCCAGGCCGTCCGAGCCGGAGATGTGGACGGCCAGCAGCTCGCCGCCGGACCCCCGGGCGGCGATCCGGGCGGCCCGGCGGACCAGCGTCGCGCCCTCGGGACCGCCGGTCAGGCCGACCACGATCCGCTCGCGGGCCTGCCAGGTGCCCTCGATGCCCTGCTCGGCCCGGTACTTCTGGAGGTACTCGTCGACCCGGTCGGCCGTCCAGAGGAGCGCCAGCTCGCGCAGCGCGGTCAGGTTTCCCGGGCGGAAGTAGTTGGCGAGGGCCGCGTCGATCTTCTCCGGCGCGTACACGTTGCCGTGCGCGAGGCGGCGACGCAGCGCCTGCGGGTCCATGTCGACCAGCTCGATCTGGTCGGCCCGCCGCACCACCTCGTCCGGCACGGTCTCGCGCTGGCGGACCCCGGTGATGCCCTCCACGACGTCGCCGAGGGACTCCAGGTGCTGGATGTTCACGGTCGAGACGACGTCGATGCCGGCCGCGAGCAACTCCTCGACGTCCTGCCACCGCTTCGCGTTGCGGCAGCCGGGGACGTTGGTGTGCGCGAGCTCGTCCACCAGCGCCGCCTGCGGGCGGCGGGCCAGCAGGGCGTCCAGGTCCATCTCGGTGAACGAGGCGTCCCGGTGGATCATCTCGCGGCGCGGAACGGTCTCCAGACCGGTGACCAGGCCGGCCGTGTTCCGGCGCCCGTGGTCCTCGACGAAGCCGACGACGACGTCGGTACCCCGCTCCAGCCGCCGGTGCGCCTCGGCGAGCATGGCGTACGTCTTGCCGACCCCGGGGGCCGCCCCGAGGTAGATCCGCAGCCTGCCGCGTCCCATGTGCACCATTCTTGATCCGGCCGACCCGGGGGACCACCCCGGACACCTGTTCCCCTCCCTTGGAGACTACGGCGTAACGGGTGATTCTCCAGCGATCGGGGCGCTGATCAGGCAGTTTTAGCGGCATATTGACGGCCGGCGGGGCCCGGACCCTTCACCGCACCCTCTCCCCTGGGCACCCGGCCGCGGGCCCGGCGGAGGGCGGACGGGGCCGCGCCGCAATTTCCGGTGTGCCGCAATTCCGGTGTGCTGCCGTTCCGGGAAATGCAGAACTCCGGGAAATGCAAAGAACCCCCGATCCGTGATGGATCGGGGGTTCTCTGTGAATGATTGTTCGGCGGCGTCCTACTCTCCCACAGGGTCCCCCCTGCAGTACCATCGGCGCTGTGAGGCTTAGCTTCCGGGTTCGGAATGTA
>NZ_JBHJUK010000091.1:0-36506 GCF_042266225.1 Kitasatospora sp. NPDC056181 | reverse complement strand
TACTGGGGGGTAGTTATTTTTTTATATCCCACCCCCCCCCCCCCCCCCGCTACCGGAGTCGGTAGCGGGGCGTCGTCGTGGCTGCGGAGGCTTCGGAGGTTGGAAAGGGCCCCCGCGGGAGCGGGGACGGGGAGGACCTGCGCTCAGAGGCGGCCGGCGGCCTTGAGCGCGAGGTAGGTGTCGGCGAGGGCCGGGGCCACGGCGGCCGGCGGCGCGTCGAGGACGGTGACGCCGGCGCGGGTGAGCCGGTCGGCGGTGAGGCGGCGGTCGGCGCGGGTCTGCTCGGCGGCGGCCGCACCGTACACGGCCTCGACGGTGCCGCGGCCGGCGGCCAGCTCGTCCAGGTTCGGGTCGGAGACCGAGGCGAGGACGACCTCGTGGCGCTTGGTGAGGAGCGGCAGCAGCGGCAGCAGCCCGTCCTCGGCCGGGGCCGCGTCGAGCCCGGTCAGCAGGACGATCAGCGAGCGGTGCGGGGCCATCTTCAGGGCGGAGGCGACCAGCGAGCGCATGTCGGTCTCGTAGAGCGCGGGTTCGAGGGTGGCCATCGCGTTGGTGAAGGCGGGCAGGATCTCGTTGGGGGCCCGGCCGGCCACCGAGACGCGCTTGCGCAGGTCGTGCGCGAGCAGGTCGACCCGGTCGCCGGCCTTGGTGGCTAGCGCGGTCAGCAGCAGCGCGGCGTCGAGCGACGCGTCCAGGCGGGGGGCGTCGCCGACCCGGCCGGCGGAGGTGCGGCCGGTGTCGAGGACGACCAGGATGTGCCGGTCGCGCTCGGGGCGCCAGGTGCGTACGGCGACGGTGTTGCGGCGGGCGCTGGCGCGCCAGTCGATGGAGCGGATGTCGTCGCCGGGCAGGTACTCGCGCAGCGAGTCGAACTCGGTTCCCTGGCCGCGGGTCAGGACGGAGGTGCGGCCGTCGAGTTCGCGCAGCCGGGCGAGCCGGGACGGCAGGTGCTTGCGGCTGTTGAAGGGGGGCAGGGCGCGGACCGTCCAGGGGACGAGGTGCGATCCCTGACGGGCGGCCAGGCCGAGCGGGCCGAGCGAACGGACGGTCACCTTGTGGGCGTGGTGGTCGCCGCGCCGCGTCGGTGTGAGCACGGTGGTGACGCGGCGTCGTTCGCGGCCGGGGACGCGCAGGATGTGCCGGGAGCCGGCGACCGCAGTGCCGGGCCGCCAGGCGGAGGGGGCCCAGGCGTCGCGGACGAGGGCTCTGAGCGGGCGGCCGGCCGGGTTGGTGACGGTCAGTTCGACGGAGGCGGGCTCGCCGAGCCGGACGGTGGTGTCGCCGCCCCGGGTGATCCGCAGGCGGCGGACCGGGGCGGCGAGCACGAGGTCGGCCGCGACGGCGAGCAGGACCGCGCCGGTGACGGCGGCGATCCCGCCCCAGGAGGGCAGGAGCAGACCCACGACGAGCGCGCCGAGTGCGGCGAGCAGGGCGGTTCGCCCGGTGAGGGCCATGCGGTGCGCTCCTTCGTGAGCGAGGCGGTGGAGGCGGTCAGCGCGGGGCGGGCGTCTGGGCCAGGACGGCCTGGATGACGGAGTCGGCGGTGACGCCCTCCATCTCGGCCTCGGCACGGAGCGCCACCCGGTGGCGCAGGGTGGGCAGGGCGAGCGCCTTGACGTCGTCCGGGGTGACGTAGTCGCGGCCGGCCAGCCAGGCCCAGGCGCGGGAGGCCGCGAGCAGGGCGGTGGCGCCACGCGGCGAGACGCCGATGGAGAGCGACGGGGACTGCCGGGTCGCCCGGCAGAGGTCGACCATGTAGGCGAGGACCTCGGGGGAGACGGTGAGCTTGGCGATCTGCTCGCGGGCGGCGGCGATGTGCTGGGGGCCGGCGACCGGGCGGACCCCGGCCGCGGCGAGGTCGCGCGGGTCGAAGCCGGAGGCGTGCTTGGCGAGGACCTGGTACTCCTGGTCGCGGTCGGGCAGCGGCAGGATCAGCTTGAGCAGGAAGCGGTCCAGCTGGGCCTCGGGCAGCGGGTAGGTGCCCTCGTACTCGACCGGGTTCTGCGTCGCGGCGACCAGGAACGGGACGGGCAGCTTGCGGGGCTCGCCGTCGACGGTGACCTGGTGCTCCTCCATGGCCTCCAGCAGGGCGGCCTGGGTCTTCGGAGGGGTGCGGTTGATCTCGTCGGCGAGCAGCAGGTTGGTGAAGACCGGGCCGGGCTGGAAGGAGAACTCGGCGGTGCGGGCGTCGTAGACCAGCGAGCCGGTGACGTCGCCGGGCATCAGGTCGGGGGTGAACTGGATGCGCTTGGTGTCGAGGCTGAGCGCGGTGGAGAGGGTGCGGACCAGCAGGGTCTTTGCGACACCGGGGACGCCCTCCAGCAGCACGTGGCCGCCGCAGAGCAGTGCGACGACGAGGCCCGTGACGGCGGCGTCCTGGCCGACCACGGCCTTGCCGATCTCGGCGCGCAGGGCGGTCAGGGCCTGGCGCGGGTCGGTCGTGGTGCCGGCGGTGTCGGCGGTTTCGGGGGTGGCGGGTGCCGTGCCGGGGGTGATGCGGAGCTGGGTGGTGGCCTGTTCGGTCACGGCTTTCGTACCTGCCTTTCGAGGGCGTCGAGGTCGTCGGCGAGCCGCAGCAGTGCGGCGTCGTCGGTCGGGGGCGGGCCGTACAGGAGGGCCCGTACGTCTCCGGCGGGTCGGTCGGGGAGGCGGTCGACGACGGCCGCGCAGAGTGCGGTCGGGTCGGGGGCGCCGGCGCTGAGCGGAATGCCGAGGGCCGGGGCGAGCCGGTGGACGGCGGCGCGGCGCAGGGCGTCGGCGGCGCGGCCGCGGGCCTTGGCCCGGCGGTAGAGGCGGGCCCGGCCCTCGGTGGTCTCGGCGGCGCGGACGACCACGGGCAGGTTCTCGCTGACGACGGGGCCGAGCCGGCGGGCACGCCAGGCGGCGGCCAGCAGGGCGGCGACGGCGAGCTGGTACGCCCCCCAGCGCCACCCGTCGGGGATGTAGTCGGTGAACCGTTTGTCGCCGCCCGCGGCGACCGGCGTCGAGTAGTCGGGCAGGTGCCAGGTCAGGTTGGGCCGGGAGCCGAGCAGGCCGAGGGCGAGCGAGGCGTTGCCGTCCTTCTTGACCAGCTCGTTGCTGAGGAAGTCGCCGCTGCCGAGGACGACCACCTCGGTGCCCTTGCCGGTCGGCGCGGCCACCAGGGGGAAGCCGTGGCCGCGCGGGTAGCAGCCCTCGCCGCGGCTGCCGGTGGTGTAGAGCAGGCCGCCGAGGTGGGCGGTGCCGGCCCGGACGGCCTCGGTGAGCGCGCACTGGGCGGGGGTGCTGCGTACGGCGGCGTACGGCGCGCCGCCGCCCTCGTCGGAGGGGCGGACGCCGGGTGCCAGGGCGCTGAGCGCGGCGGGACCGGGGGAGAGCAGGACCAGCCGGGCGTGCCCGGCGGCGGCGAGGTCGCGCAGCTGGGCGGGGTCGAGCAGGTCGGGTTCGGGGACGACGAGGGTGTCGTTGCCGGAGGTTCGGGCGGTGAGGTCGGCGGTGATGTCGACCTTGAGGCCTTCGCGCTGGAGCAGGGCGACCACGGCGTGGGCGCCGTCGGGGTCGTAGGAGCGCGGGTCGAGCGGCGGGTAGCGGCGGTCCTGGTTGAGGCCGGCCAGGAGGGCGGCGGCGAGCAGGACCAGCGCGGCGGCGAGCAGGAACCAGCGCGAGCGGTACCAGAGGCTGCGGCCGGTGGGCGCGAGGCTGCTGGGGCTGACGCGGGGCTCGGGCGGCCCGGCCGGGCCGGCGGGGGCGGGGGCGGGCCTTCCGGCGTCGGCAGGAGCGGTGCCCGCGGGGGCGGTGGGGGGCGTCGGCGGCACGGCCGGGCCGGGGGCGTCGGTGCCCGGGGTGGTGGTGGTCATGCCGCTCCTCCCGGGGCCGTGGCGAGGGCCGGGCGGGCGCGTTCGAGGGCCTGGTCGAGGTCGCGGAGCAGCTGGTACGCGGCCTGGTCGGCGGTGCGCTCGCCGTAGGCGATGTCGTCGAAGGTGCGGGCGGCCGCGGTGAGGTCCGCGGCGTGACCGGGCAGCACGCGGCCCGCCTCGGTGGCGGCCTCGTCGGCGGTGCGGCCGGGCCGGGTGTCGAGCAGGGTGCGTTCCTCCAGGCCCCGGACGACGGCGCGCATCTGCTCGCGGACGGCCTCGGCCCACTGGCCGGCGGCGGCGTGGCGCTCGGCGTCGGCCCGGTACTGGGCGGCGCTGCGCGGTCCGGCGGTGCCGAAGACGTCGGGCGTGGTGCGGGCGGCCCGCCGGGGCGCGCCGAGGCGCCACCAGAGGGCGGCGGCGATCACGACGGCGACCACCAGGAACAGGATCAGGCCGGTCGTGCCCGTGGTGCCGTCACCGGCGATGGCGTTGAGCGCGTCGTCGATCCGGTCCATGAACCAGTCGTAGACCCGTTGCTGGAGGCTCGGGTCGTGCCGGTGGTAGTCGGCCTTGAGCAGTTCGTCGCGCACGGCGTCGCGAGCCGGGTCACGCGGCGTGGTGACCGGGGCGCCGCCCGCGGCCGGCGCCATCTCCCCCCAGTTCGGCATGCGGGTCAGAGCCTCGCCGGGTTCGGGCCGACCGGGTCGCTCCAGCCGGTGCCGCCGTACTCGGGCAGGCCGGCGGCGCGGGCCAGCTCGATGTCGAGGGCCTCGCGGCGGATCCGCTGGTCGACGTAGAGGAGGACGGTGATGGCGGCGCTGAACGGGATGGTGAGGGTCGAGGCGATGATCCCGCCGATCGCGCTCGCGACGAGCATGGAGGTCGGGACGGAGGCTTCGGTGGAGCCCGCCTCGTTGACGAGGTGGTCGAAGCCCAGGGCCATGCCGACGACGGCGAACGGGGTGGCGATGATCATCGAGACGATGAACGACAGCACCCAGGCGAGCAGGTTGATGCCGGCCTGCCGCCACCAGGCGCCGCGGACCAGGCGGCGGGAGCGGGAGAGCGCGGCCGTGATGCCCTGCTTCTCCAGCATCAGGGCCGGGGCGGCGAGGCTCAGCTGGACCCCGACCCAGACGGCGGCCGGGACACTGAGCAGGCCGACGACGACGAGGAGGCCGACGATGGCGGGTTCGTCCGCGCCGGCCACGACGTAGCCGATGAGCGGGGTGAAGCCGAGCAGCACGATGCCGCCCCAGATCAGGCCGCTGAGCAGGCTGAGCCCGAACATCCGCAGCAGCTGGGGCCGGGCCTCGCGCCAGGCCTCTCCGGCGGTGGCGGACTTCCCGAGGACGGCACGGCTGACCACCATCGTCAGCAGCGCGGAGGCGATGACGGCGATCAGCAGGTTCAGCGGCAGGACGACGACGCCGGCCAGGGCCTGGGTCAGGTTGCCGGTGCTGCCGTTGATGGCCAGCTGGGCCGCGAGAGTACCGCCCTGCTCGATGACGGCGAGGCCCAGCGAGAGACCGAGCGTGGTGCGCCAGTGCGTGCGGATGGTCGAGACCGCGCCGTCGAGGATCTCGCCGACGCCGAGCGGGCGCAGCGGGATCACGCCGGGCTTGGGGCTCGGCGGGGCGCCCCAGCCGTACGGGCCGTACTGGCCGGGCTGTCCGTGGGGCCCCGGTGCGCCGTACTGCGCGCCGACGTGGCCGGCGCCCGGTGCGGGGTGCGCGGCGTGGGGTGGTACCGACTGCCCGGGCACGGCGGCGGGTGCGTCGGCCGGGGGCCGGGCCTCGTCGCGGGGCTGCTCGGACGAGCTGGGCGAGGCCCAGCCCGGAGTGTCGGTCATCACTGCTCCTCGGAGGGGCTTCAGGGTTCGCGGGGCCGGGTGGATCTTCACCCGCGCGCAGCGCCCATCGTGCCATGGTGGTCGGACGGGCCCCAGGGGTATCCGGTCGCTGAACGGCCAACGGGGGCCCGGCCGGCAGCCGGTCGGTGGCCTCCGGGGCACCGGTGCCGGTTCGGGCCAGGACATTCGTCCGGTATGGCCGGAATTGGCCGGGCCGGGACTTGGCCGTTCTGGAGCAATGGGACTGCTGTGCGGCAGGTCACAATCCGGTAATGAGAGGATGGATGCATGAAGGGACGCGTCCTCGTCGTTGATGACGACTCCGCACTGGCCGAGATGCTCGGCATTGTGCTGCGTGGTGAGGGTTTTGAGCCGTTTTTCGTCGCGGATGGGGACAAGGCACTAGCCGCTTTCCGTGAGACCAAGCCCGACCTGGTCCTGCTGGACCTGATGCTGCCCGGCCGGGACGGCATCGACGTATGCCGGCAGATCCGGGCGGAGTCGGGCATCCCGATCGTCATGCTGACCGCGAAGACGGACACCGTCGACGTCGTGGTCGGCCTGGAGTCGGGCGCCGACGACTACGTCACCAAGCCGTTCAAGCCCAAGGAGCTGGTGGCCCGGGTTCGCGCACGGCTGCGCCGTGCCGAGGAGCCGACGCCCGAGCAGCTGACCATCGGCGATCTGGTGATCGACGTGGCCGGGCACTCCGTGAAGCGGGACGGCCGGGGCATCCCGCTGACCCCGCTGGAGTTCGACCTGCTGGTCGCGCTGGCCCGCAAGCCCTGGCAGGTGTTCACCCGCGAGGTGCTGCTGGAGCAGGTCTGGGGGTACCGCCACGCGGCGGACACCCGGCTGGTCAACGTGCACGTCCAGCGGCTCCGCTCCAAGATCGAGAAGGACCCGGAACGCCCGGAGATCGTGGTGACCGTGCGCGGCGTCGGCTACAAGGCCGGACCCAGCTGACGTGGCGTACCAGGCTGACGAGACCCCGTCGGGTACCGCGACCGACGGGGGCGCCGCCGTGCGCGGGGACGTCCTGAGCTCGACCACGCGCAGCCGCCGCCGGCGCGGCCTCGCGGGCGTGCTCGCACCGGTGGTCCGTCAGCTGCGCCGGCCCGTGCAACGGGTGCTGGCGCTGTACCGGCGCTCGATCCAGCTGAGGGTGGTCGCGGCCACCCTGATGCTGTCCGTCGTCGTGGTGCTCGTGCTGGGCGTCGTGGTGGTGGCCCAGGTCCGCAACGGGCTGCTGAACACCAAGAAGGACTCGGCGCGCAGCCAGGCCCGGGCCGGCTTCCAGACCGAGCAGAAGAAGATCGACGAGGCGAAGGAGCTGCGCCTCAAGGTCGCCCCGACCGCCGACCCGACCACCGAGGAGATCGGCACCTGGCTGCTGAAGCAGGTCGGTGACCTCGCGGCCAGCGGGCAGAACGTCTACTCGGTGATCGCCATCATGCCCAACAGCGGGCAGTCGGTCTCGCTGGAGAACACCGGCCTGGGGCCGCGCTACTCCGGCGACATCCAGCCGAGCAGCATCCCCGACTCCCTGCGCGCCCGGGTGACGTCGGAGGCCGGCATCTTCGACCAGCCGACCGTCATCCAGCGCGCCCCGGAGAGCGGTGGCCGGACCGAGCCCGGCCTCGCCATCGGCATGCAGTTCTCCGGGCCCACCGGCACCCCGTACCAGCTGTACTACGTCTTCTCCTTCGGCCAGGAGACCAACACCCTCGGCCTGGTCACCGGCACGCTCGCCACCGCGGGCGTCTTCGTGGTGATCATGATGGGTGGCATCGCCTGGCTGGTGGTGCGCCAGGTGGTGACCCCGGTCCGGATGGCCGCCGGGATCTCCGAGCGGCTGGCCGCCGGCCACCTGGAGGAGCGGATGAAGGTCACCGGGACGGACGACATCGCCCGCCTCGGCGAATCGTTCAACCGGATGGCCAACGCCCTCCAGGCGCAGATCCGCCAGCTGGAGGAGCTCTCCCGGGTGCAGCGGCGCTTCGTCTCGGACGTCTCGCACGAGCTGCGCACCCCGCTCACCACCGTGCGGATGGCCGCCGACCTCATCTACGACAGCCGCGAGGACCTCGATCCGATGGCGGCCCGCTCGGCCGAGCTGCTCCAGGGCCAGCTGGACCGCTTCGAGTCGCTGCTCGCCGACCTGCTGGAGATCAGCCGCTTCGACGCCGGCGCCGCGATCCTCGACGCCGAGCCGGTCGACCTGCGCGAGATCGTCGGCCGGGTGATCGAGGCCGCCGACCCGCTGGCCCAGGCCAAGGGCAGCGCCGTGGTGGTCCGCGGCGACGGCGAGCCGGTGCTGGCCGAGGTCGACTCCCGCCGGATCGAGCGCATCCTGCGCAACCTGGTCGTCAACGCGCTGGAGCACGGAGAGGGCCGCGACGTCGTGGTCCGGCTGGGCTCGGCCGACGGCGCGGTCGCGGTCGGCGTGCGCGACTACGGCATCGGGCTCAAGCCCGGCGAGGCGTCCCGGGTGTTCCACCGCTTCTGGCGGGCCGACCCGTCGCGGGTCCGGACCACCGGCGGCACCGGGCTGGGCCTGTCCATCGCGGTCGAGGACGCGCACCTGCACGGCGGCTGGCTCCAGGCCTGGGGCGAGCCCGGCGGCGGCTCGCACTTCCGGCTCACCCTGCCGCGCACCCGCGGCGGCGAGATCAGCCGGGCGCCGTTCCGGCTGGAACCCGAGGACTCCCGCAACAACCGGGGGCTCGGCTCGTACGGGACCCCGTACCGGCGGGCGATCCGCCCGTCCGGCGCGACCGCGCTGACCGCCACCGAGGACCCGGGCGTTCCGGAGACCCCGGAGGGCACCGGCAGCGGGTTCGGCAGCGGGCTGGGCGGCGTCCTGAGCATCGGCCCCGGACTGGGCGCCCCCCGGCTGCCCGAGGGGCCGCGCTCCGACCCCTCGGACGTGCGGACCGTGGGGGCCGGGTACGGTGCCACCGGAGCCCAGGTCATGGTGGACCCGACGCCGGGAAGGCCGTCGGTGGCACAGCGGACGGCGGAGCCGGAACTGACGGTTGCGGCCGGAGGCGCGAACGGCACGGGCGGGACGGACACGGAGGGGTCGCAGCGTGCGAAGGACCAGCAGCACTACTGAGCCGCGGACGGCCGCGGTGGCCGGCACGGTGCTGGTCGCCGTGCTGGCCGGCGGCTGCGCGGCGATGCCGGACTCCGGCGGCATCGGCAAGGTCGAGCTGTCGCAGGGCACGGCGGACAAGAACCTCCAGGTCCGGGTCTTCCCGGTGGGGCCCGTCAAGGGCGCCAAGCCGGAGGGGCTGCTGAACGGCTTCCTGGACGCGCTGACCGCGGACGAGAGCTACGACACGGCGCGCAAGTACCTCACCGACGAGGCGGCCGTCCACTGGAACCCGGACGCCGGCATCCAGGTGCTGGAGGCCAACCCCACCCCGCGGTCCAACCAGACCGTGACGGACACCGACACGTCGTTCTCCATCCAGGTGCCCGGCAAGGTCGTCGCCAAGGTGGACGACAAGCACTCCTACACCTTCTCCGGTGGGCAGCTGGACGTGGACCTCCCGTTCACGTTCGTCCGGGAGAAGGGCGGCGAGTGGCGCATCGCGAAGCTGCCCGACGGCCTGATCATCAACCAGACCAACTTCCGCAACAGCTTCCGCCAGGTGGACCGCTTCTTCTACGCGGCCCAGGACCCGTCGGCGGCCGGCACCACGGCGGTCAGTGCCCAGGACGTGCTGATCGCCGACCCGGTCTACCTGCGGCGCCGAATAGACACGCTGACCTCGGCCGCCAAGGCCGTCGTCTCCGGTCCGTCCGACTGGCTGTCGCCGGTGGTCCGGACCGCCTTCCCGACCGGCGCCACCGTCGACCGGGTCACCGTCGACGAGGGACGCGTCGCCCACGTGGTCCTCAACGGGGTCGAGCTCGGCAACCCGACGACCTGCCGGCAGATGGCCACCCAGCTCTTCTACACCCTCGCCGACCAGGGCAAGGGACAGGTGGAGCGGCTGGATCTGAAGAACCCGCGCGGCACCGGCTGCCAGGCCACCAGCCTCGACGGGCCGGTCAGCGGCCCGGGCGCGCTGGCCGGCGACGCCGCGGCCAGGCAGTACTTCCAGCGCGCCGAGGACGGCGTGCTGATGGAGGCCCGCGACACCGACGGCACCGCCGTCCGCGGCCCGCTCGGCAAGCCCCAGCCGAACAAGCAGCCGGCGCTCGGCGCCATCGCGGTGGCCCGGGACGGCGAACGCGCCGCGGCGATCAGCGGCAACGGCCACCAGCTCTACTCGGTGGCCCTCGCGGACGGCGCGTCGACGATGCCCGAACCGCTGCTCAGCACCCCGCCCCGGCCCGGTGACCGGAGCGAGGACGCGCTCGCCTCGCCCAGCTGGGACGGCCGCGGCAACCTCTGGGTGGTGGACCGCGACCCGCAGAACCGGCGGGTGCTGATGGTCCGCGGCAGCAAGGCCTACACCGTGCCCGTCGACGGCCTCGACGGCCAGGTCGTGCAGGACCTCAAGGTCTCCTCGGACGGTGTCCGGATCGCGCTGGTGCTCAGGAACCCGGCCGGTGTCCGGTCGCTCTGGCTCGGCCTGGTGGTGCACGGCGGCACCAAGGAGGCGCCCACCGTGCGGATCACCGGGCTGCGCGGGGCGGCTCCGCTGCTCACCGAGGTCGCCTCGGTGTCCTGGGCGGAGACCGACCAGCTGCTCGTGCTGGGCAAGGAGAACGGGCGCATCCAGCAGCTGCACTACATCAGCACCGACGGCTCGCCGAGCAGCGAGGCCTCGCTCCAGGGCGGGGAGAGCATGGCCACGGCGGAGGCGTCGGAGTTCCGCGCGGACTCCCCGGCCCAGGTGCCGCCGGTGCTCGCGCGCCGGGCCTCCGACGGCCAGATCTTCCGGCTCGTCAACAGCCAGTGGCGGGAGGTCAACCCGAACCTGCGGGCGGCTTCCTTCATCTACCCGGGCTAGGGCCCCCTTCGTCCGCCCGGACCGGGCCGGCTCCGTCCGCCCGGGTCAGGGCCCGCCGGACGCCCGCCCCGGGCGGCTACCCGGGCCGCGGCCGGCGAGGTCCGTCCGGGCCGGACGGCGCGGTGGCGGCCCGGCGGTGCGGGACGGCGGCCGCGACCGTGGCGGCCGCCTTCGGCGGGAGGCCGGCGGCGGCCAGGGCCCGGGCGGCCTCGGCGAGGCTGGCCCCGGTGGTCACCAGGTCGTCCACCAGGACCGGCTGACGTCCGGTCAACCGGCAGTCCGCGCGCGGCAGCACGGTCAGCGCGCCGTGCAGGTTCCGCCGGCGCTCGGCGGCGGTCAGGCCCGCCTGGTCGGCAACCGGCCTGGTGTGCCGCAGCAGTGACGCCGCGCGGGCGTCCACCCCGGCCCGGCGCAGCGACCGGGCGGCGGCGCCCGCCAGCCGGAGCGTCGGGTCGTGGCCGCGGGCGCGGACGGCGGCCCGGGCGGAGGGCATCGGGACCAGCAGCAGCGGTGCGAGCCCGGCGCGCGGCCCGAGCGAGGAGCGCACGGCCCGGGCGAGCGCTTCGCCGAGCGGACCGGCCAGCCGCAGCGCGCCGCGCTCCTTGTGGGCCAGCAGCAGCTGGCGGACCGGATCGGCGTAGGGGGCGGCGGCGTGCACCCAGGGCAGGGCGGTGGGGCCCGGGCGGGCCGTGGCAAGGGCGTTCCGGCAGGCCGCGCAGAGCTGTGTGCGGTCGGCGCCGCAGCCGGCGCAGCGGGCCGGGAGCAACACGTCCAGCAGACCGGCCAGTGCGTGGGCGAAGGGCCCTTGGGCGGTCTGTGGACGGGCGGGGGACGAGGTGGGCGGCACGGCTGCTCCTGGCGGCGGCAGGCACGGAGAGTGAGCAAAGGATGCGCCGTACGGGGGGTGTTGTCCAGCCGTTTACTCATGTTTCACTCGCGGGAGGGTAGACAGGGTGGAGCAGCTTGACCGCCAGCCTGCAGCATCGGGTCATACCCGCTTTCCTGCCTGGGGAGGCGAAAACCCCGTGTGAGGTGTTCCATGAGGCTCCAGGGGGTTTCAACCGTCCCTGGTGGGGAGGAAGTGAGGTGAGGGCCAGTCGTTTCCGTCGCTCGCGGCGGGGCGGAGGGCCGGCAGTGGATTGGCTGGTCCGGCTGGTCTCAGCCCGATCCGGTAGCACCCGGATCGGCGTCAGCACGAGGGATCGGAGTTCTGCGTGGACATCGTCGTCAAGGGCCGCAAGACCGAGGTGCCCAAGAGGTTCCGCGAGCACGTGGCCGAGAAGCTGGAGAAGGTCCAGAAGTTCGACGGCAAGGTGATCAGCCTCGACGTCGAGGTGTCCAAGGAGCACAACCCGCGGCAGGCCGACCGGTCCGAGCGGGTGGAGATCACTCTCCGTACCCGTGGGCCCGTGATCCGGGCCGAGGCCGCCGCCGGAGACCCGTACGCGGCGCTCGACCTGGCTTCGGCGAAGCTCGACGCCCAGCTGCGCAAGTCCGCAGACCGGCGCCGGGTGCACAAGGGCGGCAACGGCCGCACCCCCATCAGCGTCGCCGAGGCGACCGCGGCCCTGGCCGCGCTGCCGGACACGACGCGGCAGGAGGGCGAGACCAACGGGGCCGTCCGCAAGACCATGATGGGATCCCTGGAAGTGGAGGGCGAAGGCCCGCTGGTGGTCCGGGAGAAGACCCACCCGGCCGCCCCCATGGCGCTCGACCAGGCGCTCTACGAGATGGAACTGGTCGGCCACGACTTCTACCTCTTCGTCGAGAAGGACAGCGGCCTGCCGAGCGTCGTCTACCGCCGGCACGGTTACAACTACGGCGTCATCCACCTGAAGGCCGACGGTTCGGCCGCGGCCGGTGGTGGCGCGGGCGGTGCGATCGGCGGGACCGGCGACGAGGACTGACCGTCCTGGCAGTGTTGGGAGGGGTGACCCCGGCGGCAGCGACCGCCGGGGTCACCGGCGTTCCGGGGCGGCGCGGACGGCCGTGAGGTCACCCGATGCGGAGGATCGGCGCCGGAGGGTGACCGAAGCGTGTCCGGGCCGTGGAATGATTGGCGCACGACGACCGGCGACGGGGGAGGAGCGGATGGGGGATCACTTCGGGCTGGGGCCCGCTACGGGGCCGGTCACGGGGGTGGCGCCCGGGCAGGGTGACGAGCCCGAGTACGCCCCACACCGGCGGGAGCCGATCCGCGTCCTGGTGGTGGACGACCATGCGCTGTTCCGCCGCGGGCTGGAGATCGTGCTCGCGGAGGAGGAGGACATCAAGGTCATCGGTGAGGCCGGGGACGGCGCCGAGGCCGTGCTGAAGGCGGCCGACCTGCTGCCCGACATCATCCTGATGGACGTCCGGATGCCCCGCCGCAGCGGGATCGAGGCCTGCACCGCGATCAAGGACGTGGTGCCCAGCGCCAAGATCATCATGCTGACGATCAGCGACGAGGAAGCCGACCTCTACGAGGCGATCAAGGCCGGTGCGACCGGCTACCTGCTCAAGGAGATCTCCACCGACGAGGTCGCCACCGCGATCCGCGCGGTCGCCGACGGGCAGTCCCAGATCAGCCCGTCGATGGCCTCCAAGCTGCTCACCGAGTTCAAGTCGATGATCCAGCGCCGCTCCGACGACCGGGACCTGGTGCCCGCACCCCGGCTGACCGACCGGGAGTTGGAGGTGCTGAAGCTGGTGGCCACCGGGATGAACAACCGGGAGATCGCCAAGGAGCTGTTCATCAGCGAGAACACCGTGAAGAACCACGTCCGCAACATCCTGGAGAAGCTCCAACTGCACTCCCGGATGGAGGCCGTGGTCTACGCGATGCGGGAGAAGATCCTCGAGATAGGGTGACGCGGCCGCCTAGCCCTTGAGCAGCTTCTCCAGGGCCGGGCGCAGCGACTCCTCCTGCAGGGCCTCGACCCGGACCGCGTCGCAGCCCACCCACGCGGCCGCCTCGCGCAGGGCGGTCGCCAGCGCCTCGACGTGCCGGGCGGAGTCCAGCGAGACCTGACGGGCCACCAGGGTCCTTCCCTCCCGGGCCGGGTCGACCCGGCCGACCAGTCGGCCGCCGGCCAGCAGCGGCATCGCGAAGTAGCCGTGCACCCGCTTGTGCTTGGGGGTGTAGGCCTCCAGCCGGTGGGCCATGCCGAAGATCCGCTCGGTGCGGGCGCGGTCCCAGATCAGCGAGTCGAACGGGGAGAGCAGCGTGGTGCGGTGGCGGCCGCGCGGCGCGGCGGCGAGTGCGGCCGGATCGGCCCAGGCCGCGGCGGGGGCGCCGGCCGGGCCCCAGCCCGCCACCTCCACCGGGACGAGGCCGGAGTCGGCCAGTACCGCGTCCAACTGCTCGGCGCGCAGCCGGTGGTAGTCCAGCAGGTCGGCCCGGGTGGCGACGCCGAGCGCGGCGCCGGACTGCGCGACCAGGGTGCGCAGGCACTCGTCGTCGGCCGGTTCGGCGTCGAACAGCCCGGCGGGGACGGCCTGTTCGGCCAGCGCGTAGACCCGCTTCCAGCTGCGACGCTCGGTGCAGACGACGTCACCGAAGGCCAGCGCCCGCTCCACCGCGATCTTGGTGTCGGACCAGTCCCACCAGTCGGCCGTCTTCTTGGCGCCGCCCAGCTCGGTGGAGGTCAGCGGCCCCTCGGTGCGCAGCTGGTCCAGCACCGACCGGTAGGTGGCCTCGCCCACCTGCTTGCCCCAGACGTGCGTGCGCTCGCGGTAGTGGCGGCGGCGGAACGCGAACAGCGGCCACTCCTCGATCGGCAGGATGCAGGCCGCGTGCGACCAGTACTCGAAGCTCGCGCCGGCGCCCCAGTACGCCGCCTCGACGGCCGGGCGGCCGACCGCGCCGAGCCGCGCGTACGGGATCAGCTCGTGCGAGCGGGCCAGGACCGAGATGGTGTCGAGCTGGACGGCGCCCAGGTGCCGCAGCACCCCGCGGACACCGCCGCGGCGGTCCGGCGCGCCGAGCAGGCCCTGCGCGCGCAGGGCGATGCGGCGGGCGTCGTCGGCGCCGAGGGTGGCGACGGGGGCCGGGGCGGGAGTCGAGGCGGTCATGCCGGCGAGCGTAGACCGGGGCACTGACAACGCGGGCTGCCCGCCCCGGCCCGTGCCCGCCCCGTCGGGCGCACCCGGGCGCGGGCCCGACCGGGCGGGGTCAGCCGGAGGGCCGGTCGGCGAGGTCGGTGGCGAGGTCGGTGGCGAGGTCGGTGGCGAGCAGCCCGGCGACCCAGGAGTCCCGGAACTCGCCGCGCTGCTCCGCGAACGAACGCAGGGTGCCCTCGAAGCGGAAACCGACCTTCTCGGCGACCGCGCGCGACCCCTCGTTGCCCACGTACGCCACCCACTCCAGCCGGCGCAGGCCCAGCTCGGTGAGCCCGTAGCGGGCCACTTCGCGGGCCGCCTCGACGGTGTACCCGCGGCCGCGGAACTCCTTCACCGCCCACCAGCCGACCTCGGCGGTGCCCGGGCGGCCGGGGCAGCGGACGAGCCCCTGGGAGCCGACCAGGGCGCCGGTCCCGCGCTCGAACACGCACCAGACGAGGTTGTCGCCGGTGCGCCGGCCGTTGGTGGCCAGGTCGTTGACGAAGAACTCGGCGTCCTCGCGCCGGTACGGGCTCGGGACCACCGTCCAGCGCTGGATCTCCGCGTCCTGGCAGGCCTCGAAGATCGCGTCGACGTCGGACTCCAGCGGGGCCCGCAGGATCAGGCGCTCGGTGCCGAGGGTGTCGGGACAGGGGGTGTCGGGTCGCTCTGTCATGCACGGATTATTCCGTCCAGGGACGAATGGGAGCATCCGATTAACCGGCTTAACCGTCCAACTGCCCGGAGGGGCGACCGATTTGCCCCGGTCGGCGGCGCTATCAGGTCATGTGCTCGCAGGGGTGACACGGGAATAGCGTGCTGACGCACCTCCCGGGGCATTGGACTCCTCGCATACGATGGCCCGTGCGGTGGGGTGGACCCCCCGTGCAGTCGTCCAGTGCCAATACAGGCAAGGAGCCCGCTCAAGTGTCCGTCTTCGACAAGATCCTGCGCGCCGGCGAAGGCAAGATCCTTCGCAAGCTGCAGCGGATTGCTGCCCAGGTCAACTCCATCGAAGAGGACTTCGTCAACCTCACCGACGCCGAGCTGCGCGCGCTGACCGACGAGTACAAGCAGCGGCTCGCCGACGGCGAGACCCTGGACGACATCCTCCCGGAGGCGTTCGCCACCGTCCGCGAGGCGGCCAAGCGCGTGCTCGGCCAGCGGCACTACGACGTCCAGCTCATGGGTGGCGCCGCGCTGCACCTCGGCTACGTCGCCGAGATGCGCACCGGTGAGGGCAAGACCCTGGTCGGCACCCTGCCCGCGTACCTCAACGCGCTGACCGGCAAGGGCGTGCACCTGATCACCGTCAACGACTACCTCGCCGAGCGCGACTCGGAGTGGATGGGCCGGGTGCACCGCTTCCTGGGCCTCGAAGTCGGCGTGATCCTGGGCAACATGACGCCCGCCGAGCGCAAGCGCCAGTACGGGATGGACATCACGTACGGCACCAACAACGAGTTCGGCTTCGACTACCTGCGCGACAACATGGCCTGGTCGAAGGACGAGCTCGTCCAGCGCGGCCACAACTTCGCGGTGGTCGACGAGGTCGACTCGATCCTCATCGACGAGGCCCGTACCCCGCTGATCATCTCCGGCCCGGCCGACCAGGCGACCAAGTGGTACGCCGACTTCGCCAAGCTGGTGCAGCGCCTGAAGATCGACCGCGACTACGAGGTCGACGAGAAGAAGCGCACCGTCGGCGTGCTGGAGGAGGGTGTCTCCCGGGTCGAGGACTACCTCGGCATCGACAACCTCTACGAGTCCGTGAACACGCCGCTCGTCGGGTTCCTGAACAACGCCATCAAGGCGAAGGAGCTCTACAAGAACGACAAGGACTACGTCGTGATGAACGGCGAGGTCATGATCGTGGACGAGCACACCGGCCGTATCCTCGCCGGCCGCCGCTACAACGAGGGCATGCACCAGGCGATCGAGGCCAAGGAGGGGGTGGAGGTCCAGAACGAGAACCAGACGCTGGCCACCATCACCCTGCAGAACTTCTTCCGCCTGTACGACAAGCTGGCCGGCATGACCGGTACCGGTACCACCGAGGCGGCCGAGTTCCACCAGATCTACAAGCTCGGCGTGGTGCCGATCCCGACCAACAAGAACCCGCTGCGCATCGACCAGCCCGACCTGATCTACAAGTCGGAGCCGGCCAAGTTCGCCGCCGTGGTCGAGGACATCGCCGAGAAGCACGAGAAGGGCCAGCCGGTGCTGGTCGGCACCGTGTCGGTCGAGAAGTCCGAGTACCTGTCGCAGGAGCTGCGCAAGCGTGGCATCCCGCACGAGGTGCTGAACGCCAAGCACCACGAGCGCGAGGCGCAGATCGTCGCCCAGGCGGGCCGCAAGGGCGCCGTCACCGTCGCCACCAACATGGCCGGCCGCGGTACCGACATCATGCTCGGCGGCAACGCCGACCACCTCGCGGCGGCGGAGCTGGCCCAGCGCGGGATCACCCCGGTGGACACCCCGGACGAGTACGAGAACGCGTTCCCGGCCGCGCTGGAGAAGGCCAAGGGCTCCGTCAAGGCCGAGCAGGACGAGGTCAAGGAGGCCGGTGGCCTCTACGTCCTCGGCACCGAGCGGCACGAGTCCCGCCGCATCGACAACCAGCTGCGCGGCCGCTCCGGCCGTCAGGGCGACCCGGGCGAGTCCCGCTTCTACCTGTCGCTCGGCGACGACCTGATGCGCCTGTTCAAGGCCGGCATGGTCGAGCGCGTGCTCTCGATGGCCAACGTGCCGGAGGACGTGCCGATCGAGTCGAAGATGGTCACCCGCGCCATCGCCTCGGCGCAGACCCAGGTCGAGCAGCAGAACTTCGAGATCCGCAAGAACGTCCTCAAGTACGACGAGGTGCTGAACCGCCAGCGCGAGGTCATCTACGGCGAGCGCCGCCGGGTTCTGGAGGGCGAGGACCTCCAGGAGCAGGTCGGCCACTTCATGGACGACACCGTCGAGGCGTACGTCAAGGCGGCCACCGGTGAGGGCTTCGAGGACGACTGGGACCTCGACAAGCTCTGGTCGGCGCTGAAGCAGCTCTACCCCGTCACCCTGGAGCTGGAGGAGCTGGAGGAGGAGGCCGGCGGCGCCGCCGGGCTCACCCCGGAGTTCCTCGTCAAGGTCATCCAGGAGGACGTCCAGGCGCAGTACGGCGCCCGCGAGGACCAGCTGGGCGCGGAGATCATGCGCGAGCTGGAGCGCCGGGTCGTCCTCTCGGTGCTGGACCGCCGCTGGCGTGAGCACCTCTACGAGATGGACTACCTCCAGGAGGGCATCGGCCTGCGGGCGATGGCGCAGCGCGACCCGCTGGTCGAGTACCAGCGCGAGGGCTTCGACATGTTCACCGCCATGATGGAGGGCATCAAGGAGGAGTCCGTCGGCTACCTGTTCAACCTGGAGGTCCAGGTCGAGCAGCAGGTCGAGGAGGTGCCGGTCGACGACGCCGAGGTGGTGCTCGAGAAGCTGGAGAAGGACGCCGCCCGCCCGGAGATCAAGGCCAAGGGCCTGGAGGCCCCCAAGCCCCAGCGGCTGCACTACACCGCCCCCTCGGACGAGATCGGCGGCGGTGTCGTCGAGGGCGACTTCGAGGACCTCGCGCCGGAGGACGAGGGCGACGGGCTGACCCGCGCCGAGCGCCGCAAGGCCGCCAAGTCGGCCAAGGGCCGCCGCCGCAAGGGCTGAGGCGCGGCCGGTCCGCCCGGCCCGCCGCCACGCAGGGCGCCGCTCCCGTACGGGGGTGGCGCCCTGCGCCGTTGCGGGGGCAGGGACCGTGCGGGCCGGGGCAGGCGCCGGGGTCGTGCGGGCCGGGGTCGCGGGGGCCGGCCGTGGCCGCAGGGCCGTGCTCATCGGGCCTCCACGGCGGTGCACTGCCACTGCCCGGCGGGTCCGCGCAGCTCCAGCCGGAACGCCACCATGTGGTGCCGGCTGCCGAGGTCGACCCGCACGCACGCCTCGATGGCGTCGGGGGAGGGCGATCTGTCGTGCACCGGGCCGAGCCGGGGCCGGTCCGCGGCGCCGCCGCGTCGCAGCGTGCCCGCGCGGACGAGCGAGGCGAGCTGGCCGTAGCCGTCGAGCGTGGTGTGGCGCATCAGCTGGCCGGACGGCCGCGCGCCGGTGAGCACCTCGACCAGCTGGTGGGCGAAGCGGGTGCTCAGCCCGCTGCGGACGCCGGGGGCGGCGGCCGGGGTGCCGGGCGTGGCGCACGCGGCCCGGGGGTGGCGCGGCCGCCGGCCGGCGGGCGGGTGGTGGCACGTCCGCGCGGTGGTGCGCGGATGGTGCGGCCGGGCCGGCGGCTGGGTGGTCCGGCCGGTGCGGGCGCCGTGGTGCGGTCCCGCGGGGTGCGGCCCGGCCGGGACGGGGCCGGCCGGGACGGGGCCGGTGGGGGTTGGGCGGACGGTCATGCGGCACTCCCGGAGCAGGTGGTGCGAGTACGGACGAGCCCTTGGTAGTCCTGCCTCGCGCGGGGCGGCAAGCGGGTTCCCGACCCTCCCGGGCCCGTCCGAAAGTTCACCTATCCGGGTGAACCGGCCAGTGTGGCGAAGGGCGGCGGGACCGCGCGACGGGCACGCGGTTGACGTGCGGGGCCGGGTGGGAAAGCCCGAAAGGGGACGGTCGGCTCCGCCGGGACGGGTGGCCGGGTCGGGGCGTGGCGTTGCGCCGCCGGCCGGTCGGCACGCACGATCGGAGTCTGGACCCGGGCCGGCACCGGAGTCCGGACCGCAGCCGCGCAGGCTCCGGAACGGACGAGGCTCCGGCCGGCCCCGGGCACGGACGGCAACCGCGACGCGGACGACCCGGGCACGGACGACAACCGCCCCGACGACGACAGGCGGCCGGCATGACGACACGGGTATCGGAGACACGGGCGGCTTCGCCGCGCCCCGCGGAGGGCGCCCCCCGGCGCGGGCTGGTCCTGGGCGGCGGCGGGATGCTCGGCGCGGCGTGGACGGTCGGCGCGCTCTGCGCCGTCGAGGAGGCGGTCGGCTGGCAGCCCGGCGACGCCGACGTGGTCCTCGGCACGTCGGCGGGCGCGATCCTCGGCGCGATGCTGGCCGGCGGGGTCCGCGCCGACCAGCTCCGCGACCACCAGCGCGGGCTGCCCGTCACCACGGGCCCGCTGGCCGGGGTGGACTTCGACTACGACACGGCGGTCGGCGGCGCGCTGCCCCCGCGGCCGCGCGCGGGCATCGGCTCGCCCGGCCTGCTCCGGGCCGCCGTGCGGCACCCGCGCGAGTACCCGCTGCTGACCATGGTCTCGGCGGTGGCGCCGCACGGCCGCGGCTCGCTGACGGCCGTCGGGGACCTGGTGCGCGGCCTGCTCGGCGCGGACGGCTTCCCGGACGGCTCCCCGCTGCGGGTGGCCGCGGTGGACTACCACGGCGGCCACCGGGTGGTCTTCGGCGATCCGGCCGCGCCGCCCGCGGCGGTCGCCGAGGCCGTGATGGCCTCCTGCTCGATCCCGGGCTGGTTCGCCCCGGTCCGGGTGGACGGCTCCGCGTACGTGGACGGCGGCTGCTGGTCCGCCACCAACGCCGACCTGATGCTCGGACGCGGCCTGGACGAGGTCTACGTGCTCGCCCCGATGGGCCTGCGGCTGAACCCCGGCGGCCGCACCAGGTCGTCCGGGGGCGCCGGCCGGGGCACCCTGGCGGGGCTGCGCGAGTGGCGTGCCCGGGACCGCCCGCGCGGGGTGCTCGCCCAGCTGGTCGGCCGCTACCGCCGGGCGGTCACCCGGCAACTGCTGCGCGAGGCCGGGATGCTGCGGGAGAGCGGGGTCCGGGTGCACCTGCTGGCGCCGACCCTGGCCGACCTGGCGGTGATGGGGCCGAACATGATGGACCCGGCCCGCCGCGGCGCGGTGCTGGAGAGCGCGCTGCAGAGCAGCCGGGCGGCCCTGGACGAGGTCCGGTGACCCGTCCGCGGCCGGGCGGGCGGTCCCGGGCCGGGGGCGTGGCCCCGCCGTTCACCGGGCCGTCCGCGGCCGCGGCCGGGCCGGGCACCGGTCCCGACCGGCACCGCCGGGCCGCGCCGCCCGGCGCGCACCCGGCGCGGGGGGCGCGGGCGGAGGCGAGCGCGTGATCACGGGCGCCGTCCCGGCGCTTATTCTTGGGGGCGCTGGAAGCTGTGCCGCTGGACGAACCGGAGAGTGCCACCCATGCGCGTGTACGTGCCCACCACCCTGACCGGCCTGGCGGCGGCGCACCCGGGCGGCGCCCTGGAGCAGTCCGCGGCGTACGCGGTGACCCCCGCCCTGCGCGAGTGGTACGTCAGCGACGACCTTGAGGAGCTGGAGTACGCGGCCCTCAACCGGGCCGCCCAGTCCTCGCTGCGCCTGCTGGCCGAGGACCCGGACGCGCCGCGCCGCCGGGTGGTGGTGGCGCTGGACGTCGCCGACTCCGCGGTCAAGCCGTTCCCCGGCGACGAGTACCAGGACCAGGCCTCGCTCGGCCGCGTGGTGCTGGCCGGACCGGTGCGGCTGGCGAAGGCGGCCGCGGTGCACGCGGACGTGGCCGACCAGGAGGTGGTCACGGACGTCGAGGCGGCCGTGGCCGCGGTCCGGGCGGCCGACGCGGGCGACCAGGACGCCCAGTTCACCGTGGACGGCGCGGAGGACCACGACCTGCTCTGGTTCGCCACCCAGGAGATCCCCTCCCTGCTGGCCTGAGCCGCCGGGCGTCCCGCGCCGGCGGCCGTCCCGCGTGAGCCCCGTCCTACCGGCCTGTCGGTGGCTGGGGTTACCGTTCCCTGCGTGCGCACTCATATCGTCTGGGACTGGAACGGCACGCTCTTCCACGACATGGAGGCGGTGCTCGGAGCGAGCAACGCCGCGTTCGCGACCGTCGGCATCGCGCCGATGACCTTGGAGGAGTACCGGGCGCAGTACGAGATCCCGATCCCCCGGTTCTACCAGCGACTGCTCGGCCGGATGCCCTCCGAGGCCGAGTGGCTGCTGCTGGACGACGCCTTCCACGACCACTACCTGGAGCTGAGCGCGGCCTGCGGCCTCACCGACGGGGCCGTGGAGCTGCTGACCGGCTGGGAGGCGGCCGGGCACAGCCAGTCCCTGCTCTCGATGTACGACCACGAGAAGCTGCTGCCGGTGGTCGACGCCTTCGGCCTGACCCGCCACTTCCTCCGGGTGGACGGCCGCAGCGGCCCGTCCGGCGGCCAGAAGGCGGAGCACCTGGCCCGGCACCTGGTCGCGCTCGGCGAGCGCGTGGACCCGGCCCGTACGGTGCTGATCGGCGACGCCGCGGACGACGCGCTGGCGGCGCTGAACGCGGGGGCGCACGCGGTGCTGTACACCGGCGGCTCGCACAGCCGGGAGAAGCTGGAGCCGGTCGGCGTCCCGGTGGTGGACAGCCTGGCGGAGGCGGTCGAGCTGGCCGGGCGCCTGGCGGGCTGAGGCACCCGACCGCCGCGGGCGGCCGACGGCCGGCAGGCGGGCCACTCCCCGGACCGCCCCGGGCGTGGCGTGAACCACGTCCGCCGGTGGCGTGTCTGAACGGGCGAACCGGCCTCCCGCTGGTCAGTCTGGATTGACGCCGGGCCGCCGTGGGCCGGGTCACCAGGACGAGCGGAGCCGCACATGCCCATCGACGCAGTCACCCAGGTCCCGGTCCCGGGCAACGAGCCGGTGCACGGCTACGCGCCCGGCAGCCCGGAGCGGGACCGGCTGGTGCGCCGGCTGGACGAGCTGGCCGCGGAGCAGGTCCCGCTGCCGATGACCATCGGCGGTGAGCAGCGCTTCGGCGGCGGCGAGCGGATCGACGTCGTCCAGCCGCACCACCACGCCGCCAAGCTCGGGGTCCTCGGCAACGCCACCCGGGAGGACGCCCGGGCGGCGGTGGACGCGGCACTGGCGGCCGGGCGGGAGTGGCGTTCGCTCTCCTTCGACGACCGCGCGGCGGTCTTCCTGCGCGCCGCCGACCTGCTCGCCGGGCCCTGGCGGGAGACGCTCAACGCGGCCACCATGCTGGGCCAGTCCAAGACGGCGCAGCAGGCCGAGATCGACTCCGCCTGCGAGCTGATCGACTTCTGGCGGTTCAACGTGCACTTCGCCCGCCGGATCCTGGCCGAGCAGCCGGACTCCTCGCCCGGGGTGTGGAACCGGACCGACCACCGCCCGCTGGAGGGCTTCGTCTACGCGGTCACCCCGTTCAACTTCACCGCGATCGCCGGCAACCTGCCGACCGCGCCCGCGCTGATGGGCAACACCGTGGTCTGGAAGCCGGCGCCGACCCAGACGCTGGCCGCCCACCACCTGATGCGGCTGCTGGAGGCGGCCGGCCTGCCGCCCGGGGTGATCAACCTGGTGACCGGCGACGGCCGGCAGCTCTCCGCGGTGGCGCTGGCCGACCCCGCCCTCGCCGGGCTGCACTTCACCGGCTCGACCGCCACCTTCCAGTCCCTCTGGCAGACCATCGGCGCCAACATCGGCGGCTACCGGACGTACCCGCGGATCGTCGGCGAGACCGGCGGCAAGGACTTCCTGCTGGCCCACCGCTCGGCCGACCCGGAGATCCTGAAGACCGCGCTGATCCGCGGCGCCTTCGAGTACCAGGGCCAGAAGTGCTCGGCGCTCTCCCGGGCCTACCTCCCGCGCAGCCTCTGGCAGAAGATCAAGGACGACTTCCTGGCCGAGGTGGACGCGCTGGCCGTCGGCGACGTCACCGACCTCTCCAACTTCATGGGCGCGCTGATCGACCGGCGGGCCTTCGAGAAGAACCGGGACGCGATCGAGCGGGCCAAGGCCGACCCGACGGTGGAGCTGGTGGCCGGCGGCCAGTACGACGACGCGATCGGCTGGTTCGTCCGTCCGACCGTGCTGGTCTCCTCGGACCACCGCAACGAGATGTTCCGGACCGAGTACTTCGGGCCGATCCTGGCCGTGCACGTCTACGAGGACGCCCGCTGGGAGGACGTGCTGGGCCGGGTCGACTCCGGCGCGCCGTACGGGCTGACCGGCGCGGTGATCGCGCAGGACCGTTACGCCATCGCCCGCGCGGTGGAGGAGCTGCGCTTCGCGGCGGGCAACTTCTACATCAACGACAAGCCGACCGGCGCGGTGGTCGGCCAGCAGCCGTTCGGCGGCGGCCGGGCGTCGGGCACCAACGACAAGGCGGGCGCCGCGCAGAACCTGCTGCGCTGGACCTCGGCCCGGTCGATCAAGGAGACCTTCGTCCCGCCGACCGCCTACGGCCATCCGCACATGGGCTGAGCGTGAACGGCACCCGGCCCTGGGTGAACACGTTCCGGCTGATGGCGAACATGACCGGCCGGTTTGGACATGGTGTCCAGGACGGAGGGATCTTCCTACAGGATTGTGCCTCCCTGTCCCCTGACACCTTCAAATCCGCCCGTTAGGCTGGCTGGCGTCGTCGGGTGCTGCAGGCCGAACGTCTCGTCCTACCCGCTGCAGAGGTGTTTCATGCGTGCCATGAAGGCCTTTCAGTCGGTCGGTGCGGCAGGATTGCGGTGGACCCGGCGGTGCACATCCACACACCACCGAGTCACGCAACGGCGCGCGACAGGAGCCAAGAAGTCATGCAGACCAAGCTGGACGCAGCCAAGGCCGAACTGCTCACGAAGGCAGCAGCAGCCGCTGAGAACAGCCAGGTGGGGGGAGCGGCGCCGGGTGAAGGGCTGAGCAACGGCGCTCTGACCGCGTACCTGCACCACTACTACCTCCACACCGCGGCCGAGGACCTGGTCGACCGCGACCCGGTCGACGTGTACGGCGCGGCCGCCTCGCACTACCGGCTCGGGCTCAAGCGCCCGCAGGGCACCGCCGAGGTGCGGGTGCACACCCCCTCGGTCGAGGAGAACGGCTGGTCCTGCGGCCACACCGTGGTCGAGGTCGTCACCGACGACATGTCCTTCCTGGTCGACTCGGTCACCAACGAGCTGTCCCGCCAGGACCGCGGCATCCACATCGTGATCCACCCCCAGCTGGTCGTCCGCCGTGACATCACCGGCAAGCTGCTGGAGATCCTGGACATCGACGCCTGCGCCCGCAGCCAGGCCGCCGGCGCCGAGTGGCCCGCCGACGCCGTGGTCGAGTCGTGGATGCACATCGAGATCGACCGCGAGACGGACCGCGAGGACCTCCGCTCGATCGAGACCAACCTGCGCCGCGTGCTCGGCGACGTCCGCGAGGTCGTCGAGGACTGGTCGAAGATGCGCGACTCCGCGCTCCGGCTCGCCGACGAGCTCGCCGAGGAGCCCCCGGCCCACCTGCCCGAGCAGGAGGTCGGCGAGGCCTGGGAGCTGATGCGCTGGCTCGCCGACGACCACTTCACGTTCCTCGGCTACCGCGAGTACGACCTGGTCGAGCACGAGGGCGAGGAGGTCCTGAAGGCCGTCGCCGGCACCGGCCTGGGCATCCTGCGCTCCGACCCGCTCAGCCACGACGACGACCACCACCCGGTCAGCGAGGCCTTCGGCCGGCTCTCCGCGCCGGTGCGCGCCAAGGCGCACGAGAAGAAGCTGCTCGTCCTCACCAAGGCCAACAGCCGCGCCACCGTGCACCGCCCGGCCTACCTCGACTACGTCGGCGTGAAGAAGTTCGACGCCAACGGCGAGGTCGTCGGCGAGCGCCGCTTCCTCGGCCTCTTCTCGGCCGCCGCCTACACGGAGTCGGTCAGCCGCATCCCCGTCGTCCGCCGCAAGGTCCAGGACGTCATCGCCAGCTCCGGCTTCTCCACCGAGAGCCACGACGGCCGCGACCTGCTGCAGATCCTGGAGACCTTCCCCCGGGACGAGATCTTCCAGACCCCGGCCGCCGAGCTGCTCCAGATCGCCACCAGCGTGCTCTACCTGCAGGAGCGCCGCCGGCTGCGGCTGTTCCTGCGCCAGGACGAGTACGGGCGCTACTTCTCCGCGCTGGTCTACCTGCCGCGCGACCGCTACACCACCCGCATCCGGCTGCGCCTGATGGACATCCTGATGCAGGAGCTCAACGGCGCCTCGATCGACTACACGGTCTGGTCGACGGAGTCCGTGCTGACCCGTCTGCACTTCGTCGTCCGGGTCACCCCCGGCAGCGAGCTGCCGCACCTGACCGACGCCGAGATCGAGCGGATCGAGGGCAAGCTCGCCGAGGCCGCCCGGTTCTGGATGGACGGCTTCAACGACCAGCTGCACCTGGAGCTGGGCGAGGAGCGGGCCGCCGAGCTGTCCCGCAGGTACGCCAACGCCTTCCCGGACGGTTACCGCGCCGACTTCACCGCGCGCACCGCCGTCGCCGACCTCAAGCAGATCGAGTCGCTGCACGGCGAGGGCGACTTCCGCCTCAACCTGTACCAGCCGGTCGGCGCGGGCGACGACGAGCGCCGCTTCAAGATCTACCGGGTCGGCGGCCCGATCTCGCTCACCGAGGTCCTGCCGGTCCTCCAGCGCCTGGGCGTCGAGGTGCTCGACGAGCACCCGTACGCGCTGACCCGCTCGGACCAGAGCACGGCCTGGGTGTACGACTTCGGCCTGCGGCTGCGCGAGGCCGTCGAGCTGACCGACGAGGCGCGCGACCGCTTCCAGGAGACCTTCGCGGCCACCTGGATGGGCCGGGCCGAGAACGACGGCTTCAACGAGCTGGTGCTGACCGCCGGGCTGACCTGGCGCCAGGCGATGATGCTGCGCGCGTACGCCAAGTACCTGCGCCAGGCGGGCTCCACGTTCTCCCAGGACTACATGGAGGACGCGCTCCGCAACAACACCCACACCACCCGTCTGCTGGTCAACCTCTTCGAGGCCCGGCTGAGCCCCAGCCACCGTTCGGGCGCCCTGGAGCTGACCGAGGGCATCCTGGAGGAGCTGTCCGGCGCGCTGGACGAGGTCGTCTCGCTGGACGAGGACCGCATCCTGCGTTCCTTCCTGCACCTCATCAAGGCCACCCTGCGGACCAACTTCTTCCAGCACGACGGCTCGGGCGAGTGGCACTCCTACGTGTCGATGAAGTTCGACCCGAAGGTCATCCCGGACCTGCCGGCCCCGCGCCCCGCGTTCGAGATCTGGGTCTACTCGCCGCAGGTCGAGGGCGTGCACCTGCGCTTCGGCAAGGTCGCCCGCGGTGGCCTGCGCTGGTCCGACCGGCGTGAGGACTTCCGCACCGAGATCCTCGGCCTGGTCAAGGCGCAGATGGTGAAGAACACCGTCATCGTGCCGGTCGGCGCCAAGGGCGGCTTCGTCGCCAAGCAGCTGCCGGACCCGTCGGTGGACCGGGACGCCTGGCTGGCCGAGGGCATCTCGTCCTACAAGACCTTCATCTCGGCGCTGCTGGACATCACCGACAACCTGGTCGGCGGCGCGGTCGTCCACCCGGCCGACGTGGTCCGCCACGACGAGGACGACACCTACCTGGTCGTCGCCGCCGACAAGGGCACCGCGACCTTCTCCGACATCGCCAACGGCGTCGCCGAGTCGTACGGCTTCTGGCTGGGCGACGCGTTCGCCTCCGGCGGCTCGGCCGGCTACGACCACAAGGGCATGGGCATCACCGCCCGCGGTGCCTGGGAGTCGGTCAAGCGCAACTTCCGCGAGCTGGGCCACGACACCCAGACCGAGGACTTCACCGTCGTCGGCATCGGCGACATGTCCGGTGACGTCTTCGGCAACGGCATGCTGCTCAGCGAGCACATCCGCCTGGTCGCCGCCTTCGACCACCGGCACATCTTCCTCGACCCCAAGCCGGACGCGGCCGCCTCGTACGCCGAGCGGCGCCGCCTCTTCGACCTGCCGCGCAGCTCGTGGGACGACTACGACAAGTCGCTGATCTCGGCGGGCGGCGGCGTCTTCCCGCGCAGCGCCAAGTCGATCCAGCTCAGCCCGCAGGTCCGGGCCGCGCTCGGCATCGAGGACGCCCGGCTCACCCCGGCCGAGCTGATGAAGGCCATCCTCCAGGCGCCCGTCGACCTGTTCTGGAACGGCGGCATCGGCACCTACGTCAAGGCCTCGGCCGAGACCAACGCCGAGGTCGGCGACAAGGCCAACGACGCCATCCGCGTCAACGGCGAGCAGGTCCGGGCCCGGGTCATCGGCGAGGGCGGAAACCTCGGCTGCACCCAGCTCGGCCGCATCGAGTACGCCGCCACCGGCGGCCTGCAGGGCGCCGGCGGCTGGATCAACACCGACGCCATCGACAACTCGGCCGGCGTGGACACCTCGGACCACGAGGTGAACATCAAGATCCTGCTCAACCAGGTCGTCGCCGACGGCGACATGACGGTCAAGCAGCGCAACGCCCTGCTGGCGGAGATGACCGACGAGGTCGGCCACCTGGTGCTGCGCAACAACTACGCGCAGAACGTGGTGCTGGCCAACGCGGTCGCCCAGGCGACCAGCATGGTCAACGTCCACTCCCGGATGATCAACCGGCTGGAGCGGGACGGCCAGCTCGACCGGGCGCTGGAGTTCCTGCCCGCCGAGCGGCAGATCCGCGAGCGCCAGCAGAACGGCCGGGGCCTCTCCCAGCCCGAGCTGTCGGTGCTGCTCGCCTACACCAAGATCACCCTGGCCGACGAGCTGCTCGCCACCGAGCTGCCGGACGACCCGTTCTTCCGCACCGCGCTGCACGAGTACTTCCCGAGCGCGCTGCGGGCGAAGTTCGCCGAGGCGATCGACAACCACGCGCTGCGTCGCGAGATCGTCACCACGCTGATCGTCAACGACACGATCAACCGCGGTGGCTGCACCTTCGCCTTCCGGCTGAAGGAGGAGACCGGCGCCACGTACGAGGAGATCGCCCGGACGCACACCGCCGCGCGGGCCGTCTTCGGCCTGGAGGAGATCTGGTCCGAGATCGAGGCCCTGGACAACCAGGTCCCCGCCCGTGCCCAGACCAAGATGCGGCTGCACTCGCGCCGGCTCGTCGAGCGCGCCACCCGGTGGATGCTCAACAACCGCCGCCAGCCGCTCGACATCGCCGGCACCATCGAGTTCTTCCACGACCGGGTCAACCAGGTCTGGGGCTCGCTGCCCAAGCCGCTGCGCGGCGAGGACCTGGCCTGGTTCGAGTCGGTCTACAACGAGCTGGCCGGCGCCGGCGTCCCGGAGGCCCTGGCCAACCGGATCGCGGGTCTCTCCTCGACCTTCCCGACCCTGGACATCACCGAGGTCGCGGACCGGTCCGGCAAGGACGTCGCCGAGGTCGCCGAGCTGTACTACGACCTCGCCGACCGCCTCCAGATCACCCACCTGCTCGACCGCATCATCGAGCTGCCCCGGACCGACCGCTGGTCGTCGATGGCCCGCGCCGCCATCCGCGAGGACCTCTTCGCGGCCCACGCGGCCCTGACCGCCGACATCCTGGCCTGCGGCCCCGAGGGCGCCACCCCCGAGGAGCGGTACACCGCCTGGGCGGAGCTCAACGGGACCCTGCTGAACCGTGCCAAGAGCACGCTCGACGACATAAGGGGTTCGGACAACTACGAGCTGTCCAGCCTCTCGGTCGCGATGCGCGTCATCCGCACCCTGCTCCGCACGGGTTCGATGCGCTGACGGCCGGGAGTCCGGGCAGCCCGAGCGGCGGGGTCGCGTCTTCGGACGCGGCCCCGCCGTCGTCGTGTCCGGGTCCGGAAGGGCCGGGCCGGGTTCGGAATGGCCAGGCCGGGGGCCGGAGGAGTCGGGCCGGGGTCCGGAAGGGCAGATCGGGGCACCGGGAGGGCAGGCCGGGGCCGCGGAAGGGCCGGACCGGGGCCCGGAAAGGCAGATCCGGCCTCACGGGGGCCGGTTTGCGGGCGGAGAGTGACGGCGCGATCACTCCGTGCACGGGCCGTTTCGTGGCCGGCGTGTGAGGGATGGGTTAACGCTGCGTCAAAACGTCCGGTATTTCCCCGCGGAGGTGTCGGCGGGTGGCGGAGTTTCGCCCCAACTGCCCTGTTTGGCAACTGTTCTGACATGCCAAGAGTTGCAGTAGGCTAACCCCGCGATAGGCGCCGCCGCAGGTCCCGTGCCGGAAGAGCTCCACCGATGTGCTGGAACGACAGGTGTCTTTCGGAGGGGCGCAGGCCGCCAGTCCTCATCGCGCAGGAAGGCCCGGACCTGCTCCTGACGCGATGCCACCTGAAGAGAGTTTCATGACGTCATTTGTGCAGGAACCCTTTTTCTGGGTCTTTATCGCAGTGATGCTCGCAGCCGTCGCAGCAGCCCTCCAGGCCCGCAGGACGAACCTCGCCCTGCGCAGGCGGAACGTTTCCCTTGAGGAGGCGGGCGCTGTGGCGCAGCGGCAGTGCGACGACCTCGGCGCGCTGAACGCGCGTCTGCAGAGCCAGCACGCGGCCGAGCTCGCGGTGGTCCGCCAGGACGCGGAGGAGGACACCAAGGCAGTCCTCAAGGCCGCGATGCGGACCCTGCAGGGCCTGGCCGACGAGCAGCAGATCGTCATCGACAAGGTGCAGCGCAAGTACGGCGACAGCCCGCAGATCCTCGCCGACCTGATGCTGGTCGACCACGCGAACAGCCAGTTCGGCCGCCGCGCCCAGGGCATCGCGGTGCTCTGTGGCGGCTGGCTGGGCCGCCGGGAGAGCGTCGCCTCGGTCTACGACGTGGCCCGCAGCGCCCAGGGCCGGATCCGGCACTTCGACCGGGTGCGGATCCACTCCCAGGTCAGCGTCTCGCTCGCCAGCCAGGTCGTCGAGCCGGTCGCCGTCGTGCTGGCCGAGCTGCTGGCCAACGCGACCAACTACTCCGCCCCGGACACCCCGGTGGAGATCAGCGTCCAGGCCGTCCCGACCGGCGTCTGCCTGATCATCGACGACGCCGGCCTCGGCATGGGCCAGGAGGAGAAGGACCGCGCGGCCGCGCTCCTGAACCCCGGCGCCCCGATCAGCCTCACCAGCCTGGGCAACCCCCCGAAGTTCGGCTTCGCGGTCTCCGGCATGCTGGCCGCCCGCTACGGCTTCCGGGTCTCCGTCGACTCGGTCTCCCCGTACGGCGGCGTCCGGGCCGTGGTGCTCCTGCCGACCGGGTTGCTCAGCAGCGAGGTCGCGCCCCAGGCCCCGGTGGCCACCGAGTTCGCCGAGTACCGGGGCGAGCCCGAGGAGCAGCCCGGACAGGTCCGGGCGCAGGCCTCCGCGCAGCGGCTCGTGTCGCTGCCCGAGCAGGCCCCGGCCACCCCGGCCGCTCCGGCCACCCTGGCACCGGTGCCGGCCGACCCGGAGACGGCGGAACCGGAGACGACCGCGGACGGCCGGCTGCCCAGGCGCCGCCGCCAGCGCGCCGTCTCGGTGGTCCCGCACCCGCAGGACCCCGGTCGCGCCGACGAGCCGGTGCGGACCACCGGCCGGAACACGGCGTCCCGCCTCGGCGCGTTCCAGCGCGGAACGCTGTCCGGGCGCGACACCATGACCACGGAAGGAACCGAGATCCAGTGAGCCCTGATCTGTCCTGGGTGCTCAACGACGTACTCCAGGTGCCCGGCGCCCGGCACGCCATCCTCGTCTCCGCCGACGGCCTCCTGCTCGAACGGTCCAGTGACATAGGCCGGGACGAGGCGGAGACCAACGCCGCCGCGATGAGCTCGATGCAGTCGCTGAGCCGGGCGGTCGCCCCGTTCGTCGGCGGCGGCGCCGGGGCCTGGCGCCAGACCCTCCTGGAGTACGACCACGGCTGGATCTTCCTGATCGCGGCCGGCAGCGGTGCCTACCTCGCGGCCTCCACCGCCCCCGACGTCGACATGGAGGCGATGTCCTTCCGGATGCAGCAGCAGGTGGGCGCGCTCGGCCGGGCGATGACGGCGGCGCCGCGCCAGAGCACACTCAGCGGCTCATGACGGCTTCTGGCGAGGAGCAGCGGGTCGCCGGTGGATTCATCCGGTCCTACGTCATCACCGGCGGCAGGGAATTACCGAGTGCGGACGACCTCTCCCTGATCACCCTGGTCACCGTCGCGCCGGAGCAGGAGCTCCCGGCCCGTCCGAGCCCGGAGACCGTGGCGATCTGGGAGCTGTGTTCCGGCGGCTATCTCTCGGTGGCCGAGGTCGCGGCTCGTCTGGAGCTGCCGGTGGGGGTGGTGCGGCTGCTGCTGACGGACCTGATCCGCGAGGGACGGCTGCTGCGGAGGGCGACCCCGCCGCCGGCCCAGGCCCCGGATCCGAGACTTCTAGAGAAGGTACTGCATGGACTCCAACGCCGGTTCGCCTGAGGACATCTACGTCCCGGGCGCGGTGACGACCGCGGTCAAGATCCTCGTCGTGGGGCACTTCGCGGTCGGCAAGACCACGCTCATCGGTGCCCTGTCGGAGATCGCTCCGCTGAGCACCGAGGAGAACATGACGCAGGCGTCCACCGGTGTCGACGACCTCCGGGGGGTGCCGGACAAGAAGACCACCACCGTCGCCCTGGACTTCGGCCGGCTGACGCTCGGCGACGACCTGGTGCTGTACCTGTTCGGCACGCCGGGCCAGCAGCGCTTCATGCAGCTCTGGGAGGACATGGCGCGGGGGGCGCTGGGCGCGCTGCTGCTGGCCGACCCGACCCGCCTCGCGGACACCTTCCCCGTCATCGACCTGGTCGAGCAGTACGGCCTGGAGTACGCCGTGGCGGTCAACAGCTTCGACCAGCAGAGCGACTACACCGAGGACGAACTGCGCGAGGCGTTGGACCTGCTGCCGCACACACCGGTGGTGTTCTGCGACGCGCGGGACCAGCGGTCGTCCGCCGACGCCCTGCTGACCCTGGTCCGGCACCTGCTCGAACGCGCCTCCTGACCCCCCCCTTCCCCGTCACGCCCCCCGGGGCCGCACCCGCCCGGGGCCACCTCCAAGGAACGACCCATGGAATCTCCGCAGCGACCCGCCCCGCACTCGCCTCCGCCGGGGTGCCCGATGCACGGCTCGGGCACGCCGCTGTACGGGGAGACGTTCTCGTCCGACCCCGGCGCGGTGTACGACAGGCTGCGCGCCCACGGCCACGCCGCCCCGGTGGAGCTGGCCCCGGGCGTGGACGCCACCCTGGTCACCTCGCACGAGGCCGCCCTGCGCGTGCTGCAGAACCCGGGGCTGTTCGCCCGGGACTCCCGGCGCTGGGCGGCGCTCAACGAGGGGCGGGTGCCGTTGGACAGCCCGGTCCTGCCGATGATGTTCTACCGGCCGAACTGCCTCTTCACGGACGGCACCGAGCACCTGCGGCTGCGCAAGGCCGTCACCGAGAGCCTGGAGCGGCTCAACGACAACCGGCTCAACCGGCACGTCGAGCGGATCGCCGGCTACCTGATCGACCAGTTCAGCGGGCTGGGCCGGGCCGACCTGATCAACGACTACGCCAAGCTGCTGCCGCTGCTGCTGTTCAACCAGCTCTTCGGCTGCCCGGCCGACATCGGCGACCGGCTGACCCGCAGCATGTCCGCGCTCTTCGACGGACTGGACGTGATCCAGGCCAACGACGAGCTGAACTCCTGCCTGATGGACCTGGTCGCACTGAAGCGCCGTCAGCCGGGCGACGACATCACCTCGTGGCTCGTCCAGCACCCGGCCGGCCTGCGCGACGAGGAGCTCAAGGACCAGCTGGTCATGCTGATGGGGGCCGGTGTCGAGCCCGAGCGCAACCTGATAGGCAACGCACTGCTCGTGCTGCTGTCCGGCCAGGGCGCCCTGCGGATCGAGGACGCCATCGACGACGTGCTCTGGAACAACCCGCCGATCGCCAACTACGCGACGCACTTCCCGATGCACGACGTCGAGGTGGGCGGGGTGCTGATGGACGCGGGCAGCCCGGTGGTGATCAGCTTCGCCGCCGCCAACAGCGACCCGGCGCTGACCGACGCCCGACTGACCCTCAGCAAGGGCGCCCACCTGGCCTGGGGCGCCGGACCGCACGCGTGCCCGGCGAAGAACCCGGCCCAGCTGATCGCCCTGACGGCGATCGAGTGCCTGCTCAACGCGCTTCCGGACGTGGCGCTCACCGTACCCGCGCAGGGCGTGGAGTGGCGGCCGGGCCCGTTCCAGCGCGGACTGGTCTCGCTGCCGGTGCGGTTCAGCCCGACGTTCACCCGGACCCCGGGCGCGGGCGGCGGTACGGGTGCGGGTGCCGTACCGGGCGGTCCGGCCGGCGGGGCGGCGGCCGCCCCCGGGACGCCGACGCCGTCGGCCGCGGCGCCCGCCGCCGGTCGGGCCCCGGCCAAGCAGAAGGGGTGGTGGAGCTCCTTCCTGGACGTCTTCCGGCTCTGACCGGGGCGTCGGGACGCTGCCGGACTCCGGTCAACCACCGTGCGGTGAACGGAGTCCGGCCATCGTGCGGCATGTGACGAAGGCAACACCGATCGGTGCTTGAGCGTCCTGGGGCCGGGTAGATCGCCGCCGTACTGCCCGCCCGGCCCCGAGGAGTCTCGTGTGACCGTCATGTTGGGAGCCCGCGCCGAGAGCCCGGGGGCCTGTGCCACTGCCACTGCTGCTGCCGCCGTCGTCGGTGCCGGCCGTGGTACCGGTGCGGGCACCGCGACCGTCGCGACCGTCGACCGCCGTGCCGCGGTGCCGCTGCTGCGGCGGCTCCGGTCGGCCGAGGGGCTGGCCTGCCCCTTCCCGATCTACGACGAACTGCGGGCGATGGGCGATCTCGTCCCGGCGCCCTGGGGCGGGTACCTCGTCACGGGCTACGACGCGTGCAACCAGGTCCTGCGCGGCCGGCACTGGCTCGTTCCCGACTTCGCCTGGCAGGACCGGCAGACCGAGACCGAGCGCTGGCACGCCGTCGCCACCCAGGAGATGAGCGGGACGCTCTCGCGGCTCAACGCCCCCGAGCACACCCGGCAGCGGCACAGCCTCGGAAACCTCTTCGACCGGCGCACCCTCCAGGACATGGCGCCGGACATCGAGGCCGACGTCACCGCGCTGCTGGACCGCCTGGCCGAGCGAATACGCGTCGACGGCGTGGCCGACCTCTCCGCCCTGGTCAGCGAACGGCTGCCGATCAACACCGTCGGCCGCTGGCTGGACATCGCGCCGGAGGACTACGCGCACATTCTGGAGATCACCCACAACCAGGTGCACGCCCAGGAACTCCTCCCCAGCAAGAGCCAGTTGGCGATCTCCGAGGAGGCGACGCTCCACCTGCGCCGGTACTTCACCGACCTCGTCCAAGGCCGCCGGAAGAACCCGGGCGACGACGTGGTGTCCGGCTGGATCCGCACCTGGGACGCGCTGGAGTCCGACCGCGAGGTCACCGACCGGATCGTCTACCAGCTCACCATGTTCGTCACCATCGCCTCGCTGGAGACCACGGCGACGATGCTCTCCACGCTGGTGTGGTCGCTGCTCCGGTCCCCCGGTTCCTGGGAGGGGCTGCGGGCCAGGCCGGAGCACATCGACGGCGCGATCGAGGAGGCCCTGCGCTACGACCCGCCGATCCGCCTCAACAGCCGCGTCGCGGGCGAGGACACGGAGGTGGCCGGGGTGTTCGTGCCCAAGGACACCATGGTCCACGTCATGTACGGCGCGGCCAACCACGATCCGCGCCGCAACCCGGACCCGCAGGTCTTCGACATCCTCCGCAAGGGCTCGCACATCGCCTTCGGCGGCGGCGCCCACTACTGCCTCGGCGCGGGCCTGGCCAAGCTGGAGGCGCGCATCCTGCTCGGCCAGTTGCTGCGGCGCTTCCCGACCCTGCGGGCGGCGGCCCCTCCCGAGTACGCACCCCGGATGGTCTTCCACCGCGTGACGTCCCTGAGAGTGACCGCATGAACGTTTCCCCCCGGACGGCCCAGTACCCGAAGTATGCGAAGCACCCGTCCTACCTCCTGCCGCGCCCTCCGGCGCCCGCCGTTCCCGCTCCTGTAGCGGCGCCCGCCCCGGCGCCCGTCCCGCGTACGGTCCGCGCCGAGCGCCGGGGCCCGGTGCTCCACGTCGAGTTGGACAGCCCCGGGACGGGCAACGCCGTCACCACGGCCATGCTGGACGAACTCCTCGACGTCCTCGCCGACCCGGACCCGGACGTCCGCGTCGTCGTGCTGTCCGGCGCCGGCCCGGACTTCTGTCTCGGCGGCGACCGCGACGAGTTCGCCGCCGCTCTCGGCGAGGACCCGACCGGCGGCGGCGTCCGGAGCTACGGGGGCAAGGCCCGCCGGGTCTGCGAGGCCCTCACCAACAGCCCCGCCGTCACCATCGCGCGGGTCCAGGGCCGGGCGACCGGTGCCGGGTTCGCCCTGGCTCTCGCCTGCGACCTGCGGGTCGGCGCCGACTCCGCCGTCTTCCGGCTGCCCGAACTCGCCCTCGGCCTGCCCGTCGCCTGGGGCGGGCTGCTGCCCCGTCTGCTCAACGAGGTCGGCGCGGCCCGGGTCCGCGAGATCATCCTCACCGGCCGCCGGGTCGGTGCCGAGGAGGCGCGCGACCTGTCCATCCTGCAACGGGTCGTCCCCGCGCAGGACCTGGACCGGGCCGTGGAGGAGTGGGCCCGGCCCATCACCCGCCGCCCCGAGGCATCCCTGCGCGTCACCAAGACGCTGCTGAACTCCCATGCGGCGGCGACCCGGCTGGCCGACGCCTCGGCCCTCGACGCCGAGTTGATGGCCTCCGTCCTGGCCGCCGCCCACTACACCCGCGGCCTCGAAGCCCCGTCGGGCGCCTGACCTCCGGCCGCCGTCCCGTCGGCCGGCGGCTCGGCGACCCGGCAGCCGGCGGCCTCGGTGAGGGGCCCGCCCCGGCGGCCGGGCGGACCCCTTCGGCGGGGCCCCGGGCCCGGACCGGGGGCCCCCGGGGCGGGGGGGGGGGGGTCCCCGCGGGGGGGGGGGGGCAAGGTGGGGGGTGGGGGGGGGGGGTTTAAACAAGAGTCGGAG
>NZ_JBHJUK010000090.1:9701-37106 GCF_042266225.1 Kitasatospora sp. NPDC056181 | reverse complement strand
GGCGGGACCCGTCCTCGACGAACACCGGCCCGGCCCTCCGCATCAGCGGGCTCCTGCCGACCCGGCAGGGGCCCGCGCTGCCCGAAGCCGTGAACTGCCCGAAGCCGTGAACTGTCCGATTCCGGCAGGGCTTTCCGTCACCGAGGGTCCGGTCGGGGGCCGGACCGTCCTCGGACCCGGCCCTGCCGGGCCACGGCGGCGGTCACCTGCCGGGTCAGGCGGCGGCGAGGAACCAGGCCCCTTGGCCGCCGCAGCCGGACGCCCAGTAGGTGGTCGAGCGGAAGCCCGCCGGGATGGGCGACCCGGGACAGGTCATCAGGCCGACCCTGGCGATGCTGTGCTGCCAGGCACCGACCCCGTTGCAGCCGTAGCTGGTGTAGTTGGTGAGGACGTACCCGGCGACGATCGGGGATCCGCCGCAGGTCCAGATCCCGTCCTTGGCGATGTTGTGCCGCCAGGAGCCGATCCCGTTGCAGCCGAACTTGGAGTAGTCGGTGATGACGTACCCCGTGACGACCGGGGAGCCGCTGCAGGTGTACAGCCCGTCGGCGGCCGGCTGCTGGTACCACGAGCCCCAGCCGCTGCAGCCGTCCTTGTTGTAGGCGGTGAGGACCCATCCGTTCGGGATGGCGGCGCCGGCGCAGGACCACTGGCCGGGGGCGCTCCGGGACGGCTGGGCGGCCGCGTCCGACGTGCCCGCGGCGGTGCCCGCCAGGACGAAGGCGGCGATGAGCGCGAGCGCTCCCACCGTGGCGCCTATGCCGCGGCGGGCGACCGCGCCGGTCAGACGCTTCCACAGATGACGAGGATGCATGGTCGGTTCACTCCAGTACTGGCGGCGGGCACACGCGAAGCCCGCCGGTCGGGGGGACGGCCGAGCGGTGGAACGGCCTCACCCTAGTGCGGAGATCATGTGGACGACCGGTGTTCATGCCATGGAGGGCGTGATTGGCCGGAACATGCAACCGCGCCCGGCCGGGAAGTGCCCCGGCCGGGCCCGGCGGGACGGCACCCCCCTGCGAGGGACGACCCCCTGCGTGGGACGACCCCCTGCGTGGGACGGCACCCCCTGCGCGGGGCGGTCGTCTTCCGCCAGTTGACCGCCCGTCTACTCGCGCTGCCTAGCGTCCTTCCCGTACCCGGCCCGACCCCGGGCCGTCGTCGAAGGGAGAACTCTCGTGCTGCGCAAGACCCGTGTCCTGCTGGCCGGTTCGGTCGCCGTCCTGGCCCTCAGCCTCACCTCCACCGCCTTCACCGCCAACGCCGCCGGCGACCAGAGCGGCATCGACGCCTGCGCCCGCGAGGCCCAGTGGGCGGGCTTCGCGAAGGACAAGTCCGGCGAGGGCCGCAACGACGACGCGATCTACGCCGTGGCGATCGCCATGGCCGAGTCCGGCTGCAACCGCCTGGCCGTCCACACCAACCAGCCCACCGACCCCGACCCGGGCACCAAGGACCTCGGTGCCTGGCAGATCAACGAGCACTGGTACCCCGAGGTCCACGGCCACGACGCCGGGGTCGTCACCCCCGAGAACTGGCAGGACATGGGCTGGTCGGCCCGCAAGGCCTACGCGATCGACAACGACGGCACCGGCCGCGGCTGGGCCTCCTGGGCGGCCTGGCACCTGGGCACCTACCAGCAGTACCTCGGCCAGGCCCGCGAGGCCGTCTACCGCGTCTGGCAGTGACGCCCGGTCGCGGGTGACCACCCCGACCGCCCGCACCCGCCCGCACCCGCCCGACCGCCCGTACCTGCCCGGCCGCCCCCGGTACCCCGTCCGGCACCGGGGGCGGCGTGCCGGCCACCGGCTCGCGACAGGCGAACGGGGAGTCCGGGGGCGGAACCGATGTCCGCGCTCACCGTACTCACCGCGCTCACCGCACGCTGTGGGCGCGCCGTGCGGTGAGCGCGGGCTGGTAGTACCCGCTGGAGGCCGGATCGTGCCAGGTGATGTCGGTGAAGCCGGCCTCGGCCACGAACCCGGTCAACTGCGGGCGTGTCAGCGCCCAGTAGGTGCTCCGGCGGACCCGGACGCTCCAGGTGCCCTGCGCGGGGAGGAGCTGGAAGTGCTCCAGGTCGTAGCGCTCGCCGTCCTCGTGCCAGTGCCACAGCTGGAAGGTGACCACCTGGCCGTCGGGTGTGTCCGAGACCTGGGGAGGTGTCGCCGTGGGCCTGTTCCGGCGCGCCTCGTCGTAGTCCCGGACGGTGAGCACCAACAGTCCGTCCTCCCGGAGCACCCGTCCCATGCCGAGGAGCGCCGTCCGGAGATCCCGCGGGGAGAGCAGGTGCGGGAGTGCGTTGTCCGCGCAGAGGACGACGTCGAAGGCCCCCTCCCGGAAAGGCAGTTCGCGCATGTCGGCCGCGGCGGGCGGAAGCCGGCCGCCGCGGGCCGCCGCCTCGGCGACGGCGCGCGCGGCCGCGACCGGGCTCAGGTCGCTGCCGACGACCCGGTGCCCGGCCAGGGCCAGCCCGATCGCCTGGGTGCCGATCCCGCACGAGCAGTCCAGGACGGTGTGCGGACCCGCTCCGAGACACCCGCTGACAAGCCCGCCCAGTACCTCGGCCTGGTACGCCATGCTCGCGTCCCAGTCCCGGAACATCAGGTGGTAGTCGTGGGCCAGGTCGTCGTAGAAATCCCGCACGGAGAGCTCGGACATGCACCCCACCGTAGTGCGTGACCGCCCCGGGGGACCGGCAGTTCACGCTACGGCTGCCCGACGTCGCACCCGGACCGCCCCGACGCTCGGGGCCGCTTCTGCACGGGGACCTTCAAAAGGAACCGGGCCCCGCCCCGGGCGCTGCGCTGCACGGTGAGCGAACCGCCGTGCGCGTGCGCGACCCAGGCGGTGATCGACAGGCCGAGGCCGCTCGACCCCGCGCCGCTGTGGAACCGTTCGAACAGCGACTGCGCCTGCTCCGGCGGTATGCCCGGCCCGGCGTCGTCGACCGCGACCGTGCCGTCCGCGCCCACGGTGATCCCGATGTCGGCCGGCTCGCCGGGGGCGTGGCCGTGGGCGAGCGCGTTGCCCAGCAGGTTGGTGACGGCCCGGCGCAGCAGGCCGGGGTCGGCGAACACGACCGCCGCCACCGCCTCGACCCGCACCCGGTGCCCCCGGGCCGGGGTGTCGGCCACGACGGCGTCGACGAGCTGGTCGAGGCGCAGCGGCTCGCGCTGCAGCGGGACCGCGCCGGCCATCAGCCGGGCCCGGGTGAGCAGGTCGTCGACCAGCTCGCCCATCCGGGTCGACTGGCGCAGCGTACGGCGCAGCACCTCGTGGCCGTCCGCCTCGCCGCGCAGGCCCGTTTCGGCGAGCAGCCGCATCGAGGTGACGGGGGTGCGCAGGTCGTGGGCGGCGTCCGCGAGGAACGCCTCCTGCTGGTCGAGCGCGGCCAGGGCGGGGCGGACGGCGCGCCCGGCGAGCCAGTGGCCGGCCAGGGCGGAGAGGGCGACCAGCACCGCACAGGCGGCCGTGAGCAGCACCGTGAGCCGCTCGTGGTCGTCCAGGCTGCCGGAGACGTCCACCGCGGCGACCACCACGAGGTCCGTGTTCCCCGCGTCCTGGCCGCCGGCGAACGGCTGGGCGGACAGCCGCAACGGGCGGCCGTCCGCGTCCGCGGCGGTGGCCAGCACCACGTCGCCCTCCCTGGCGGCCTCGGCGGCCAGCCCGCTCGCCGCCGGGGCCGGGACGGCGAGACAGGGCCGGTGCGGGGAGGCGAGGGCGGTGAGCCGGCCCTGCCCGCCGGTGAACAGGGTCACCGGCGGGCAGTCGTACCCGCCCTCCCGGGGATCCGGGTAGTCGAGCACGCCCTCCTCGTCGTAGCGCAGGTCGGCGGCGAACTCGCTGGTCCTGAGCTTGAGGTCGGCGTCGACCTGGGCACGCCAGGACGCGTCGTCGGCGCGGACCGCGAGCACGGCCATGCCGACCAGGCCGAGGGCGCTGACGAGGGCGAAGAGCAGGGTGATGCGCCGCCGCAGCCGGCGGATGCGGCCCGCCGGTGTCGGCGGGAGCCGGCGACGCGAGCGGCGACGGAGCGACCGACGGAGCGAACGGCCGGGCGAACGGCGGAGCGCGACGCCCGGGGCCGGGAGTCTCACGCCGCGGACTCCAGCCGGTACCCGATCCCGCGCACGGTGTGGATCAGCGGGGGATCACCGAGCTTGCGGCGCAGCTGGGAGACCAGGACCTCGACCACGTTGGAGTTCGGCTCGGCCATCTCGTCCCAGCAGCGCTCGATGAGTTCGCTGCGCCGCACCGCCTCGCCGGGCCGGGCGGCGAGCGTCTCCAGGACCGCGAACTCCTTGGTGGTGAGGGAGAGCAGGACGCCGTCGCGGTGCACCGTGCGGCGCGCCGTGTCGACCTCCAGCCCGCCGCAGCGCACCACCGGCGGGCGGGCGACGGCGGTGCGCCGGCACAGGTTCCGGACCCGGGCGATCAGTTCGGGGACGGCGAAGGGCTTCACCAGGTAGTCGTCGCCGCCGGTCGCGAACCCCTCGACCCGGTCGGCGACGGTGTCCCGGGCGGTGAGGAACAGCACCGGTACCGTCCGGCCGCCGCGGCGCATCCGCTGCACATACCCGGCGGAGTCGCCGGAGGGCAGCATCCGGTCCAGGACGACGCAGTCGTAGGCGGTGACGAACAGCGCCTCGTCCGCGGCGGGGAGGTCCCCGGCCTCGTCCACGGCCAGGCCGCCGCCGCGCAGTGCCGCGGCCACGGCGAACCGCAGGTCATCGTCGTCCTCGACCACCAGTACGCGCATGCGGGTCACGATAGCCGTGGCCGCCGGCGGGGCCGCAGGCGCCGGCGTGCGCGGCCGGTGACCGTTCGCCGGCCCACGTCCGCCGCCCGGGGCCGTGGGCCGGCGGCGCCGGCGGAGCGCCTCCCTGTGGGGGAGTGGGAAGGCGCGGCCGCCGACGTGGAAGATCATCACAGCGGGAACCTGAGGATTTGATGAGCCCGGCCGCGCCCTCCCACCGGACGCACCACGGGCGTGCGGCGGCCCTGGTCCCCCCCGGCAGAAGCGCATCGCGAGCCGGTGGTGCCCCGCGGCCTCGGCCCGCCCGCACACCACCGCGCGCGGGTCCGCACCCGAGCGCGCCACCACCCCGGCCGCCGTCCCCGCCGTCACGACCGCCGCGAACGCGACGGCCGCCCACCCGGCCCGCCGCAGGACCCGCCCGGCCTGCGCCCGCCGCCGGTACCGGCCCCGTATGCATCCCCGCACCGCCCAGCTCCGTCCCCTGCCCGCCGTCCGTACGCGCAAGAGCCTGACGGTGGCTGCCTGAGGATCTGATGAGAGCCCGGGCCCGGCCGGCCACGGGGGAGGCCCGGCGGGCCCGCGGCCGCGGCCGTCGACGTGGTCAGCGGGCGTGCGGGACGCCCTCGACGCGAAGGTCCGGGCCGGTGCGGGGGAGCGCCCTCGGGACCGGGGCCGGGGTCGGGGCTGCGCCGGGTGCGGTGCCCGCGACGGCGCCCGTGCCCGTCCCCGGGTCGCACAGCGTCTTGGCCACGAGCGAGCCGATCGGCTCCCCGCTCGCCGAGTCGTCCGTGCCGACGTACGGGTTGTACGACAGCGCGAACTGGCGCCGCCCGTCCCGGCTGCCGAGCAGCAGGGTGCTCCAGCCGGGGAGGCTGCCGTCGTGGCCCCAGGCCGGCTCGCAGCCCGGGCCCAGGTCGATCCGGAGCACGCCGAGCCCGTACCGCCCGCCCTCGATCGTGGTCGCCACCGTGTCCGTCAGCGCGGCCATCTCGGCCGGCCGCAGCAGCTCCCCGCCGAACAGCGCGGCGTGGAAGCGGTTGAGGTCGGAGGTGGTGGAGATGCCGTTGCCGGCCGCGTCCACGACGCTCGGGTCGAGCCGGGTGATGTCGGCCGGCCCCGCCGGCATGGCGAGGTAGGCGTGGGCGTGCGGGCCGCCGAGACCGGTCCCGGAGCCCGGGAACGTCGTGTCGTCCAGGTGCAGGGGCCGGACGATCCGGCGCTCGACCTCGCGCTGCCAGGTGTGCCCGGTGACCTTCTGGACGATCATCCCGGCGAGAACGTAGTTGGTGTTGGAGTAGTGCCAGCCCTGCCCGGGCGCGAAGTACGGCGGGTGCTCGGCGGAGACCGCGGCCAACTGCTCGGGGCGGTAGTCCCGGTACCGCCACCCCCCGTACGCGAAGTCCTGCAGGTCGGCCTCGCTCCGGATCAGGAACCGCTCGTCCTCCGTGAAGTTGAACAGGCCGCTGGTGTGGTTCAGCAGCTGCCGGACGGTGATCGCGGCGCCGTTCGGGACGACCCCCGGCAGGTGCCGTTCGACCGGGTCGTCCAGTCGCAGCCGGCCCTCGCCGACCAGCTGGAGGACGACCGTCGACACGAAGGTCTTGGTCACGCTGCCGATCCGGAACCGGCCGTCCGGCCTGGCCTGCTGCCCGGAGGCCAGGTCGGCGGTCCCGGCGGCGCCCCGGAACCGGGGGCGTCCGTCGGCGCGGATCTCCGCGAGCGCGGCGGTCGTCCCCCCGCGCTCCACGAGGTCCCGCAGCTCCTGCCGTCCGTCGACGCGGGGCGGCCGGCGTTCCTGCGCGGACCCGGTTCCGGACGCCGACGCGCCCGTCTCTCCCGCCCCGCCCGCCGCCACCGCCGCCGTCGGGGCGAGCGTGACGACGGTGGCGCCGGCCAGGGCGACGGCGGCGAGCCGCGTCCCCAGCCGGCCGCGCCGGCGCGGTGTCCGAGCCTGAACGATGGTCATGGTGCCCGCCCCTTCCGGCCCGGCCCCGGACCGCCGGCACCACGATCGCATCTGCCGCACCCCCTGCGCGTCGTCCTGCGGAGTCATCGGACGTGAGCCCCGAGGACCGGACCGGCCCGGCCGGAAGAAGGAGATGACGCCGCGTCAAATCATCGTTTAGGGGCTTGACTTGACCGTGCTGCCACTGCCCGGCTCGGTGTCCTCGGGGGCGAACCGGCCGCTCCCGTCCCCGCCGGGGTGACCGCCTTCCGGGCCGTCGTCCTCCGCCTCGTCACGACCCGGTCCCGGACACCGCCCCGACCCTCAGCAGGGGGCCCGGGCCCACGGACGGCTGCCCCGGTACCTCCACGAGGACCCGCCCGCGGCCGGCCGGCCACCGGGCCGGGCGGACGGTGCGTCAGTGGGACGGTCTAGCCTCTCGGCCATGGAGGAGAAGGAGACGATGCAGCAGATGGCGGCCCAACCGACCGAGCGGACCGAGCGGACCGAGCCGGCCGGGCCGGCCGCGCTGGTCGAGCAGCTCAGGCAGGCACCGGCCGACGGCGCGGACGTGGTGTCCCGCCTGGCGGCCGCGGGCGAGGCGGCCGTCCCGGCCCTGCTGGCGGCGCGCGCGGAGTTCGAGCGGTCCGGGCGGCCGGAGATCGCACAGGCGCTGCGGGAGATCGGCCCGCCCGCCCTGCGCGCCGTCGCGGCCGCCTCCCTCGGGAGCGACACCCCGCCGGACGAGCGGGAACTCGCCCGGCTCCTGGGCCTGTTCGACGCCCGGTGCGTCGACGAGCTGGCCCTCCTCCTGGCGCACCCGTCACCGGCGGCCCGCGGCGCGGCCCTCACCGCCCTGCGCGGCCTCGGGCCGGCCGCCCGGCCCGCGCTGGCCGCGGTCCTGCCGCTGCTCGGCGACCGGCGGGAGGAGAGCTCGGCCCGCCGGTTCCTGGAGGCGATGGACACGTCGGTGGTCGGCGAACTGCTGGCCGTGCGGGCCAACGGCCCGGGCCGGCTGCGCCGGCACGCCCTGCACGCCCTCGCCCACCTCGGCGCCTGCGACGCACTGCCGGCCCGCGACCGGGCCGCGCTGGAGCGGCTGGTGCGCGTCAAACTGCTGGACGACCGCCTCCCGGACGAGGTCTGGGACTTCCACTGGGTCGTGGTGCCCGGCGACACCTACGAGGCGGCGTTCGAGGCGCTGGGGCTGCACGACCGGATCCCCGCCACCCTGGCGATGGGCCTGTCCGGCCGGATCCACGACGAGGCGGTCGTGGCAGGGGCCGACGGCACCGAGCTGGCGGTGCAGCGCGTCTTCGTCACGCCCGAGATCGCCGGCTGGCGGCTGCTCTTCGGCCCGTCCCTGATCAACTGCCCGGACGACGGCTCGCTGGAACGGCTCGCCGAGGCCTGCGGGCAGGCGCACTACTACTTCCGCGACGGCTACGAGGACAGCCAGCACTGGGCGGTCGCCGAACGCGGCCGGGGCGTCGTCCGCTCCTTCCAGACCTACCGCGAGCCCGCCTGGACGGGAGAGCCGCTGCCCTGGGAGGAGCCGCAGACCGAGGACCCGCTGTGGGAGCCGGGCATGTACGAGCCGAACGCCTCACTGGAGTGTGACGCGCACGCCGTGGCGGGGCAGCTCACCGTGGACCCGGAGGAGATCGACGAGGACACCCCGATGACCGGCCACGGCTGGTTCGCCGTGACGGCTCCCGGCGCCGGGCACGGGGTGTTCCCCGGGGCGCTGTCGATCTGACCGCCGCCCGGGTTTCCCGGCCGGGCCGGCGGGGTCTCCCGGTCGGGCCTCGGCGCCGGCCGGTGGCGCCCGGTGCCGCCCGGGGCCGCCCGGACCGCCCGGGACCGATCCGCGTGTCCCGGGCCCGGCCTCAGTCGGTGGCGGCGGCCGCGGCGAGCACGATGCGCCGCTGCTTCTCCCAGTGCTCGCGGAGACCGGCCCGCAGGCCGTCGGGGTCGTCGGGGCGTCCTTCGTCGGGCGTGGCGATGACGGGGTGGAGCGCGAGGAGCCCGGCCGCCTTCGCCACCCCGCCCAGGGCGTGGGGCAGGCCGTCGCCCAGGTCGGCGGCCCGGTCGTGGGTGCGCGCGAGCAGGGCCCCCACGCCCGGGCCCGCCGCTCGGCGAGGTGGTCGAGTTCCACCCCGGCGCCGCGGGCGCCCCCGATGCACCTCACACGCATGGGACCGAGGACGGTGTCCCCCTCCACGAGCCGGCCCCCCGGGTGCGGGACCGGTGCGGCGACCGCGAGAGCGCGCCCGTGCAGGGCGTCCGTGCAGTGCGCCCGTGATCGCGGCGATCCGCTCGAAGCGGCCGAAGACCCTCGACCGTTCGGAGACGAACCACAAGTGGCGGGGACCGCTCGACGTGCTCTCCCCGGGGATGACGAACCCATGCGACGCGCTCGAACGCCACCGGCGCGCGGCGCCTTCGCCGTGCCCCCGGCGGGCGGCGAGCACGTCGGCCGCCGGGCACCTTGTCGCGGGACGGGTCGCGACCCGCCGCCCTTCCCGGCGCCGGCGTTCACGTGCCGGATGGGGCGGGAGGTGGCATGGTGGTGCGTCACAGGCGGGCTGTCCGGCGCGCCGGGCCGGTACTGCGCCGGCCGGTGGGCGGCACGGCCGGCCCACCGGAAACGATCCTTGAGGAGAAGGCGCCGCCTTGGCAACCGACTACGACGCCCCGCGCGACAGCGGGGACGAGAGCAGCGACGAGAGCATCGAGGCGCTGAAGAGCCAGCGCGAGGACAAGCAGAGTTCCGCCGTCGACGTCGATCCCGAGGCCGTCGAGGGCCTGGAGCTCCCGGGCGCCGACCTGTCCGGCGAGGAGCTCGCGGTTCAGGTCGTGCCCCTCCAGCAGGACGAGTTCACCTGTATGACCTGTTTCCTGGTGCACCATCGCGCCCAGCTCGCCGGCGAGGACAAGAACGGCCAGCCCATCTGCCGCGACTGCGCGTCCTGACCCCTGCGGGAGCCGCAGCGCGCCCGTCCCCGCGATGGGCGCGGTCCGGCGGGCGCCGTTCCCCGGCCGCCCCGGGCCTTGGCTTCCCGGGGCCGGGCCCGGGCGACGGCCGTGACCGCCCGGCCGCCCGGCTCCCGCCCAGGGCCGGCGCGCGTGCCGCAAGGGTGCGTGCCGCCGGGGTCCGGCGTGGCCGGGTCCTGGGCGTGCCCGGTGCCGCCCCGCCGTGTCGCAGAACTCGCGGAGATGGTCATTGGCGAGGGTCGCGGACCACCGCCAACCCGCCGACCCGGGTCGTGATGCCCGCCGGCCCGCGTCGGGCCGAAGCGAGCACGCTGGCCGGTCGACCGAGGGTGTCACCCTGTTCTACCTCGATCGCGACCGTCTGCGCCCCTGTCGTGTCGAGCAGGTGGGCGGCCAGGCAGCCGGTGCTGTTGGCGTTGGCGACGTCCTCGTCGACACCGATCGCCGGCGCGAACATCCGCGCCGCACCCGGTCGGTCGCCCACCGGGGGAACGTACACGAAACAGCCGAGGAGCCCGTACCGCCGGCACGCCGCCGCCAGCCTGCCGAGGTGTGGGCGGACTCGGAGCAGCGCCGACCGGTCGTGGACCGGTACCAGCATGCGTGGTGTGCCGGGCGCGGCGACCCGTGGCGCGTCGGTCGGATGCGGATCGTCCGCGGTGAGCCCGAGCGCGGCGACGATCGCGGCGCGCTCCTCCGGCGCCGGGTGACGCAGCGCGACGAGGCCCTGGTCGAACCACACCTCGATGCCGGCGGGGCGGCGGACCGCGACGGTGTCGAACGTGCGCCCGCCGGTGTGCTGGCGGTCGTTCAGCTCGCCCAGCGCGGTGCGGGCCAACCGGACGGCCTGCGCGGCAACAGTGCCGTGGCCGCAGCCGGACAGTTCGGCGGCGGCGGTGAAGAACCGGACCGGCCGGCCACCGTCCGGCGTCCGCCCCGGGCCGAGGAACGCCGCGTGCGAGGTGCCGGCCGCAGCGGCGACCGCACGCCGGTCCGCGTCCGTCGCCGCCGGGTCGTCGTCGGTGACGGCCGTGGGGCTGCCGCCCCGGCCGTCGCGCCGCACGCACGCATCAACCACCGTGACATCCGGCCAGGACATCGGCCCACCTTTGACGTTCGACGAACCGGCGACCGCCAACGGCTCCGCCGACAGCCGGACCCGGCCGCAACGGCCGACCGAACGCGTCCCGGAGCGTACCGTCCTGCCTCAGCCGGTGCCGTCCTGCACCGGATAGTGGATGACGACCGCACCGCCGGTGGCGTAGTTGGCGACATCGGCGGCCACCCGCCGGCCGTGCGGCGACGCCCGCGCCGCGGCCAAGGCGGCGGCGTCGGCGAAGTCGCCTTCGAAGACCGCGAAATACGGCGCTTCCCCCCCGGGCGCCGCCACGTCGAAGCTGTAGCGCCACGCAAGCAGGCCGGGCCAGTTCATGACCAGCGGAAGGTGCTTGGCCACGTAGTAGTCGCGGAAGTGGTCAGGGTCGGCGGGCTTGGGATACAGGACCAGCAACCTGTGCATGACGTCCTCCGTCAGGATCGGGGTCGGCGGGCTTGGAACGCGTCTCGGTGAGGGAGGCCGGCGCCGCAACGGTGCCGTGACCGCACGCGGCAGTTCGCCCGGGCGTCATGCGCGCGAGCGGCGCACCTGCCTGCTCGGTGTACGGCGCTTCCAGCACGGCTGTCCGCGACATCGGCTCTCCCACTGAGGGCGTTTCGAAATCAGAAACACCAGGAATGCTAGCGTTTCGAATAACGAAACACAAGGAGGGTCGTGCCGACACCGCGCCAGGAACACCCGGTTCGTTGATCGACTACCGGCCGTCCGGTCATGGCCGCGATGGATCTCTCCGGCCGTCCGATCACTCCGCTGTCCGTCGGGCACGCCTGCGTCGACGTCCACCAGGGCGCGGTGGCGTCCGGGTGCGACGGCTGGCCTCCGTCCGCCCCGCCACGGCCGGCCTTCGTCACCGCGGCGCACTCGGGCGGCCCCTGCACGCGCACGGCCCCCTCTGCCGCCCCGGCAGAAGGGGCCGTGCGCACCCGAACGCCGGCTGACGGGCGGACGGGTGCGGACGGGAGGGCCCTGCGTCAATCGGCCGTCGTGGGCGTGGATATCGTGTCCGCCGTCGCCGCGCGGCCAGCTTCTCGGCGTGCGGCCTTTTGCCATGTCAGGAGAGATCTGGGTGAAGTCCCGTATCACAGCGCTCCGGAGCGCCACGGCCGTCGCGGTGGCCGTGCTCACGGCGGCGCCCGCCGTCGGGTCCGCCGAAGCCGCGCCCGCCGGAAGCCCGGACACCAAGGCGGTGACGTACCAGGGCCGCGTCTTCCGGGTGCCCACGGCCTGGGCGGTGGTGGATCTGGCGGTGAACCCGCAGGCCTGTGTCCGCTTCGACCAGCACGCGGTGTACCTCGGGCACCCGGGCGAACAGCAGGTCTGCCCGCCGCGGTTGATCGGCCGTACGGAGGCGCTGCTGGTCGAGCCCGCCGCGGCGGCCGCACCGGACCAGGAGGGCTCCAACCCCGTCGCGCACACGGTCCGGGCCAGTGACGGTGCCGTCGCGGTGACCGGGACGTACGACACCGACCAGGCGCTGGTGCGGCAGATCGTCACCGGCGCCGGGCTCACCCCCGAGCCGGCGCACCGGCCGGACCCTGCGCACCAGCCGGCACCGGCGCCCGCCGGATCCGGGAAGGCCACCGCACCGCGGTCCGCCGTTGCCGCGGCCCCGTCGTCCGACCTCGCCGCGGCCGCGCCGGCCGCGCCGGCCGCGGCGCCGGCGTCGGCGCTGGTACCGGCGTCGGCGACGAACTACACCGGCAAGGGGTTCGACGCCTGCACGGCGCCCTCCGGCGCCGCGATGAACGCGTGGATGACCTCCTCCCCGTACCGGGCGGTCGGCATCTACATCGGCGGCGCCAAGCGGGCCTGCGCCCAGCCGAACCTGACGGCCTCCTGGGTCCAGCAGCAGCAGGCCGCCGGCTGGGCCTTCATGCCGCTGTACGTCGGCGTGCAGGCCTCGAAGATCGCTTCCCCCGCCACCGAGGGCGCCAACGCCGCCGACGACGCGGTGAGCCAGGCCCAGGCCCTCGGCTTCGGCCCCGGCGCGATCCTCTACTACGACATGGAGGCCTACCTCCCGCAGTGCTCGGGCGCGGTGCTCGGCTTCCTCACCGCCTGGACCAACGAGCTGCACGCCTGGGGCTACAACTCCGGCGTCTACAGCAGCTCCTCGTCCGGCATCAAGGACCTGGCCGCCAACGCCGGCAACAGCGCCTACGTCATGCCCGACGCCGTCTTCAGCGCGAACTGGAACGGCAGGGAGGACACCGACGACGCGGCGATACCGGCCGGGTACTGGTCCAACCACCAGCGCGTCCACCAGTACGCCTCGCCGGCGGACCCGGAGACCTGGGGCGGCTTCGCGATCGGGATCGACCAGGACTACCTCGACATCCAGCTCACCAGCGCCCCGCCGTCCGAGTCCTCCGGGTTCTTCCTCGGCGTGCGCCAGAGCTCGGGCAACTGGCCCGGCTTCGGCCCGCTGGCGGGCGGCGCGGGTGTGTTCCGCGGCTCGGAGGCCGCGGTCGCCGGGCTGCCCGGGGGTTCCTCGCAGGAGCTGGGCATCGGCCTGGACGGCCTGCTCTACCACGGGGTCCGCGCCGCGAACGGCAGCTGGTCCGGTTTCGCCGCGCTGCCCGGGGTCGGCACGCCCACCATGGCGGCCCGCCGGGCCGCGATCGCGGGGCTGCCGGACGGCTCCTCGCAGGTGGTGGCGATCGGCAACGACGGCAACGTCTACCACAAGACCCGGTTCGCCGACGGCAGTTGGAGCGGCTTCGCGGCGCTGCCCGGGATCGGCACCCCGACCATGGCGGCCGGGGACGTCGCCATCGCCGGCCTGCCCGACGGCTCCACCCAGGTGCTGGCGATCGGCAACGACGGCAACGTCTACCACGAGACCCGGTTCGCCGACGGCAGTTGGAGCGGCTTCGCGGCGCTGCCCGGTGTGAACAGCCCGCGCATGGCGGCCGTGCGGGTGGCCATCGCGGGGCTGCCGGACGGCTCCTCGCAGGTGCTGGCGATCGGCAACGACGGCAACGTCTACCACGAGACCCGTTTCGCCAACGGGAACTGGTCCGGCTTCGCGGCGCTGCCCGGCAACGGCACGCCCACCATGGCCGCGCGGACGGTCGGCATCGCCGGCCTGCCGGACGGTTCGTCCCAGGTGGCGGTGGTCGGCGGGGACGGCAACGTCTACCACGAGACCCGCTTCGCGGGCGGCAACTGGTCCGGCTTCGGCACGGTCCAGGGCCCGTACGGCGCGAGCACCTTCCCGGCCCAGCGCGCCGCCATCGCCGGCCTGCCGGACGGCTCCAGCCAGCTCGTGGTCACCCGGAGCTGACCCGGGCACGGCCCCACCACCCCGGCGCCCCCGCCCCCGGCAGTTCCCGGGGGCGGGGCCGCCGGGGGCGGACGACAGTCCTCCATGCCCTCGCCCAGCCCGGGCCGAGCACCTCCGAGCCGGCCGACCGGGCCCGTGCCCCCTGCGGCCACCGGCTCCCACCGGTCCGCAGGGGGCGCGGGGCCGGTACGATCCTTCGTCGGCAACCCGTCGTCCCGCCTATCACCGCCGGCCGGACGGCGGTTCGCTCGTCGAGGACGCGCACCGCCGGAGAAGGAGACGCCCCGTCATGACACCCGCCGCCCGGCCGAGTCCACCGGAGGACGTCGCGGTGGTGCTGTCGGGCTACGGCCCGGTCGGCCGCGCTTTCGCCGACCTGGTGTACACCCGGGGCGACGAACTCGCCCACCGCTACGGCGTCCGGCTGCGGATCGGCGCCGTTCGGACCGGCTCCGCGCACTGCCTGCCGCGCCCGGGCGACCCGGTGCCGCCGCGCCCGGCCTGGGGGCCGCCCGCGGCGCTGGAGGAGAGCCTCGACCGGAGCAACGCACGCGTGCTGGTCCAGGCGCTGCCGTCCTCGCCGGCGGTGCGGCGCCAGGCCGCCGAGGAGGCGGTCCTGGCCCTGCGCCGCGGGGTCCACGTGGTCACGGCGGCCAAGGGCCACCTGCTCACCCACTGGTCCGAGCTCGGCGAGGCCGCGCAGGCCGGCCGCAGCCTGATCAGGATCTCCGGGGCCACCGGCGCTGCGCTGCCGACGGCCGACCTGGCGCGGTCGGGCCTTCGGGGTCTCGGATGCCGCTCGGTGCGGGCGTGCCCCAACGGGACCGCCACCTTCGTCCTCGACCGGCTCGCGGCGGGGGAGTGCCTGGAGGAGGCGGTCGGCGCGGCGCAGCGGCGGGGCATCGCGGAGGCCGACCCCTCGGCCGACCTCTCCGGGGAGGACGCGGCCACGAAGGTGCGGCTGCTGGCCGCCCTGCTGTGGGGGTGGGAACCGTCGGCCGTGCGGGTGCGGACGGAGCCGGTGGACGGGCACGCCGCGCCGGCGGCCCGGGCCGCGGCCGCCCGGGGGAACAGGCTGCGGGCGGTGGCGGGCGCGAGTGTGGACGAGCCCCTGGTGGTCCGCGTCAGGCTGGAGGAGACCGTTCAGGGTGATCCGCTCCACGCACTGGCCGGGCCGGAGAAGGCCGTCGTCTACGGCTGCCCGGAGGCGGGGGACATCACTGTGAGCGGCGGCCGGTCCAGCCCGGTCGGTGCGGCTCTTGCGATGCTCAAGGACACCCTTGACGTGACGACGGCCGGCCGCTTCGGCTTCGGCTGAGGGCCTCGCGGCGGATCCGGCGCGCGAGCGGCGACGGGCTCGGCGGCGACGGGCGCACGACCGGGGCGGCCGGCAGGGCGCGCACCCGGTGGTTCACCGTGTTCCGCCGGGCTGCCCGGCCGGGACCGGGGGCGGGGGGAAGGAGGGCGGTGCGTCGGCCGGGTTGCCGCCCCAGGCGGGGTCGGGGGTGTCGGCGAGGGTGAAGGCGAGGGTGCCGCCGTGGCGGACGAAGTCCTCGCTCACCCAGGGGCGGCCGGTGGGGCGGCCGTCGGTGCTCAGCGCGTGGACGTAGCGGACGGTGTCGTCGGCGCCGGGCGCGGTGATGTCGATGGTGGGACCGTTGCCGCGGCGGATGGTGACGGCGGGGAAGCGGGGACTGGCGAGGACGAGTTCGGCCCGGCCCGGCACCTGCGGGTACAGGCCGAGGGAGGCCCACACCACCCAGGAGGACAGCTGTCCGAGGTCGTCGTTGCCCGGCTCTCCTCCGGGGCCGTCGGTGAACAGCGTGGTGAGGGCGCGCCGGACCACGTCCTGGGTCCGGTCCGGGCGGCCCGCGTAGGTGTAGGCCCACGGCGTGTTCAGGGAGGGTTCGTTGCCGAGGTAGGCGTAGGGCACCCGGGCGCCGGCGTTGAGCTCGGTGAAGAAGGTGTCGAGCCGGGACACGGCCGCTTGGTCGCCGCCCATCGCGTCGAACAGGCCGCGCTGGTCGTGGGGCACCATCCAGGTGTACTGGGCGGCGTTGCCCTCGGCGAAGCCGTCGGGCCGTTCGGGGCTGAAGGGCGGCCAGCTGCCGTCCGCGTCGCGGGGCTGGATGGAGCGGCCGGTGGCGTTGAAGAGGTTGCGCCAGTTCGCCGAGCGCCGCAGCAGGGCGTCGTGGGCCGCGGAGTCCCCGAGGCGGGCGGCGAGCTGGGCCAGCGCGAAGTCCGCGGTGGCGTATTCCAGGGTGACGGACGCGCTTTCCCCGCTGGTGGCCGTCGGGACGAATCCCGCTGTGTCGTAGGGCTCGTGGCCGGGGCGCTGGCGGGGGTCGTTCCTGCCCTGCCGGGCCAGCCGCAGCAGCAGGGCGGCGTCGAAGCCGGTGGCGCCGAAGGCGTGCACGGTGGCGGCCATGGTCGGCAGCGGGTCGCCGACCATCACGCCGGTGCCGTCGTTGGCCAGGGTCCAGCGGTCGAAGTAGCCGGCCGAGGCGCCCTGGTCGGTGATCGACTGCGCGATGTCGCCGGCCTCGTCGGGGGCGATCAGCGCGACCAGTTGGATCTGGGAGCGGTAGACGTCCCAGCCGGAGAAGTCCGCGTACTGGGCGTGGCCGGGGCGGGTGGTGCGGACCTGCCCGTCGAAGCCCGGGTAACGGCCGTCGGTGTCGCTGAACACGCTCGGGTGCAGCAGCGCGTGATAGAGCGCGGTGTAGAGGACCCGCCGCCCGGCGGTGGTGCCGCCCGCGACGGCGATCCGGCCCAGGAGGTCGTTCCAGCGTGCGCGGGTGCGGTTGCGGACCTCCTCCAGCGGGGCTCCCCGCTGCTCGGCGCCCAGGTTGGCGCGGGCGCCCTCGGCACTGACGAAGGAGATCCCCACCCGGGCGGTGACCACGCGGTCGTCTCCGGTGTCGAAGGAGAGCACGGCCCCGGCGTCGGAGCCCGCTGACGGGACGTTGCTGAAGGGGCGGTCGAACTCGGCGTGGAAGTAGACCCGGTAGTGGTTGGGCGTGCCGCAGAAGCCGCCGCTGTCGGTGTGCCCGGAGACGGTGGTGCCCGTGACGGCGAGCTCGCCGGACGCCGCGTTGAAGGCCCGGCCCGCGTCGAGCACGAGGGAGGCGGTGTGCCCGGCCGGGTAGGTGAAGCGGGCGATCCCGGACCGCTGGGTCACGGCCAGTTCGACGTCGATGCCGTTGGCGAGGGTCACCCCGTAGGAGCCGGGGGCGAGCCGTTCGTCGGCGTGCGAGAACGCGGTGAACGCCGTCGGCGTGCCGTCCAGGACGGGCATGAACGGGGTCGTGCCGTAGTCGCCGCAGCCCGCTCCGGAGATGTGGGTGAGGCTGAGACCGCTCAGCCTCGGGTCGTCGTAGGTGTAGCCGCCGTGCTGGTACGTGAAGGTGTCGGGGCTCCACTGGAGCATGCCGAACGGCGCGGACGCGCCGGGGAAGGTGTTTCCGGCGCCACCGCCGTGGCCCCGGTCCGGGGCGTCCGCCCGGGTGCCGACGTACGGGTTGACGTCGCCGGCCGGGTCCTCGACCGCCACATGCGCCGCGGGCCGCCCGGCGGTGCTCACGCCCGCCGGGCCGGCTCCGGGCGGCAGCGGCCCGGTGGCCGCCATCGTGGCCCCGAGCAGCAGGACGGCCCCGGCCCGCCTGAGGGAACGGAGACGGAACACACGACCTCCCGAGGAGCGTCCGGATGACGGACCATCAGGGGCATTCTGTCGGTGTCCCCACGGCGCACGAGGCCGCGACAGGCGGCTTGTCCCCCGTGTGGCCCGGGGCTCACGCGGCCCCGCAGACGCCGGCCCCGCCCGTCGTGGCGGCGCCGGCCGGCGGGCGGGGCGGTGGGCGGGGCGGTGGGCCGCCAGGGTGGCCGCCGCCCGGCCGGCGGCGGCCTCCGCAGTCGCCCGGTCGGCGTTCCCGGCCTGCGCCCGCAGGGGCCGCGGCGCCGCACCGCCGTTCGTGGCGGGGCTCAGGCCGTTTCGTGGCAGGGCTCAGGCCGTGAGGCAGACCAGCGCGCCGAGCCCGGCCAGTGAGCAGTACCAGGCGAAAGGCTTCAGCGTGTGCGTCCTGAAGTACTTGCTGAGGAAGTGCACGGCCGCGTACCCGCCGACGAAGGCCAGGACGCTCGCGACCGGGACCTGTGCACCGAGGTCGGCGCCGTTCGCGCCGATCAGCGAGGGCAGCTCGAACAGGGCGGCGGACCCGATCACGGGCGCGGTGAGGAGGAACGCGAAGCGGGCCGAGTCCTCGTGGGACAGGCCGTTGAGGACGCCGGCGCCGATGGTGATCCCCGTACGGCTGATCCCGGGCAGGAAGGCGGTGATCTGCGCCGCCCCGATGCAGACCGCCTGCCGGAAGCTCAACTGGACGATCCGACGGTCCGACTGCCCCTCGGCGGAGAGGTGCCGGTCACCCGGGGCGACGTACGGCTGCGCCCGTCGCCGGCCGGAGCCGCCGCGCCGGAGCAACTCGACGCCGAACAGCAGGAGGCCGTTCACGGTGAGGAAGACGGCGGCGGGGACGGGCCTGCCCAGCGTCGCCTTGAACACCCCGCTGATGGCCAGGCCGGCGGCACCGACGGGCGTGGCCCCCGCGATCACCAGCCAGGCGAGGCGCTGGTCCGGTTCGCGGATCAGCCGGCGGCGGACCGAACTGCACAGGCCCCGCGTGATCCGCGCCCAGTCCTGGCGGAACCTGATCACCAGCGCCAGCGTGGTGGCCAGGCGCAGCCCGACCAGGACGGCCAGGTACGGCGAGCCCGGCGCGGACACGTCGAGGTCGTGCCGCCAGCGCCCGCCGACCAGCGCGGGCAGCAGGATGCCGTGGCCGAGGCTGGAGACCGGGAACAGTTCGGTGACACCTTGGAGCAGCCCGACGCCGACGGCCTCGGGATAGGTCAGGACGGACATCTTCGACGACGACTTTCACGATCGGCGGGAGGCCCCTGCAGGGCCTCCGCACGAGGGTGTCGCCGCTTCCCCCGTCCCCCGGGCGGAGCGAGATTACTACAAGATGATCTATGTACTTCGCCGGGTCACCCGTGGTCGGCCCCTGCCCGGCAGCCGAGTTGACGCCCCGCCAGGGTGCGCGGGCGGGTGCCCGGGAAGGCGCCTGCGCCGTCAGGCGTCGAGTATCAGCTGCAGCAGCTCGTGCAGGTTCTCGCGCTGCGGTGTGGTGAGCCGGGCCAGGGGTTCGGCGGCGAAGGGCATGCGGGTGCGCAGGTCGGCGGCGACGGCGCGGCCGGCCGTGGTGGCGGCGACGAGCTTGACGCGGCGGTCGCCGGGGTCGGGGCTGCGCTCGACCAGGCCGCGGGACTCCAGCCGGTCGATGATGACGGTGACGTTGGAGGGCTCCGCGTGCAGGCGGTCGGCGATGCGGCGCATGGGGACCGGTTCCTCGGCGGCGAGCAGTGCCTTGGCGTGGAGCGGGGTCAGGTCGTGGGCGGCCGCCGCGGCCTCGGACTCCTGGATGTAGCGGCGGTTGACGGCCGCGAAGAGGCCGACGATCTCTCTGGTGAGCTCATCCGTGGGGGTGGACATGGCTTCAGCCTACCGAGGTGCTTGACAAGGTGAAGTGTCTCCCCACATAGTTATGTTCAATATTGGTTATGGGACATAAGTAAGGACTGAACGATGAGCACCAAGACCGTCCTGATCACCGGCACCTCCTCCGGCATCGGCCTGGCCACCGCCGTCGCCGCCGCGCGCGGCGGCTGGCACGTGATCGCCACCATGCGCGACACCGCCAAGGCGGGCGCGCTGCTGGCGGCGGCCGAGGAGGCCGGGGTCACCGTCGACGTCCGCGCCCTGGACGTGACCGACCCGGCCGCGGTCCAGGCCTGCCTGGCCGGCCTCGACCGCCTGGACGCGCTGGTGAACAACGCCGGCGCGGGCCACGTCGGCACCCTGGAGCAGGAGGGCGTCGAGGACGTACGCGCCGTCATGGAGGTCAACTTCTTCGGCGTGCTGCACGTCACGAAGGCCGCCCTGCCCCTGCTGCGGGCGAGCGGGGGCCGTGTGATCACCGTGTCCAGCGTGGGCGGCGTGATCGGCCAGCCCTTCAACGAGGCCTACTGCGCCGCCAAGTTCGCGGTCGAGGGCTTCATGGAGTCCCTCGCACCGGTCGCGGCCACGGTCGGCGTGTCCGTGAGCGTGGTCGAACCGGGAGCGGTGGCGAGCGAGTTCGTCAGCAACGTGCGCCTCGCCGCCGACCCGCTGGAGCAGGCCGGGCCCTACGCGCCGGCCCTGTCCGCCTACCTGGAGCGCACCCGCGCCGCCTTCGCGAGCGCGCAGACGCCGCAGGACGTGGCGGCGCAGATGGTCGAGCTGCTCGCGGCCGAGCGGCCCGCCTTCCGGGTGCTCACCTCCGACGCCGCGCGCGCCTTCGCCGGGACGAAGCTGGGGGACCTCGACGGCTCGGCCGTCCTCGCCCTCACCGGCGCCTGGGTCCGCTGACCACCGGCCTCCCCGCCCCACCACCACCCAAGACGAGGACCGACATGTCCGAGAACACCGGCACCACCGACCTCGACCGCCTGCGCACCACGCTGGCCGCGAGCGCCTACGAGCACCGGGTCCGGACCGTGCTGCACCGCTGGTACTGCGGCTACGAGGCCCCGCACATGAACCTCGACCAGCAGGGTGAACTCGTCACCGACGACTTCACCCTGCACCGCCCGCCCGAGGGCGACATGCCCAGCGTCCAGGGCCGCCAGGCCTACCTCGACAGCGTCTCCGCCCTTCCCGCCGGACAGAACAACGCCCACCACCTGCGCACCCTCGCCGTCGAGCACACCGGCGCCGGCACCGCGCAGGTGGTGGTCACCCACGACTTCGAGACCGCCGGCCCGGCCATGACCGGCGCCGCACGCCTGCGCTACGACCTCGAACTCCTCCAGGAACCCGGCGAGCACCTGCCCCGGATCAGCACCATGGCCGAGCACATCCTCACCTACCAGCAGACGCCGTTCGCCGACGCGTACGCCGAGAACCGGGTGCTCGCCTTCGTCCACTACTGGCTCTCGCTCCTGGAACAGCCCGGCGCCGACGCCGAGCCACTGCGCGAACTACTCGACGCCGACCTCGCCATGACCCTCTCCGACGGCCGCGTCCTGCACACCTTCGACCAGGTCGCCGCCTGGTACACGGACACCGCCGGCCTGGTCGACCTCAGCACCCATCACCTCGCCGACCTCACCATCACCCCCGGAACCGGTGACACCCACGACCTCTCGGTCGACTTCGCCTGGGAGGGCATCACGCGCGAAGGCCAACCCATGACCGCACGCACCCGCCACCAGTGGACTCTCGCCGAAACCGGCGAACGCCACCTGCGCCTGCGGCGTTTCGCCGTCACCGTCCTCGACCCGTTCACCCCGGTCACCGCCCAGGAGGCACTCGCCCACCACGACGCCAACAAGGCCGGCTGACAGGGCACCCGCCGGCCGCCGCGCCCCTCGGCGCCAGGCCGCGGCACGGCGGGACGACGCCCCGCGGGCACCCCGGCCCACCGGGCCCGATACGGCCGGCCGACCCGACGGCATGTCGGGCCGGCCGGCCGTTCCTGCGCCGGCGACGCGCCCGGACGCGGTGCCCCGGGCCCCGGCCTCCGGGGGCCGGGGTGCAGGCGAGGACGGTGAGGACGGCGGTGATCGCGGCCCGGGCCGGAGCCCGGCATCCGCCCGCCCGGGCGGGCGGTCAGTGCCTGCGCCAGAGCGCCCAGTTCTGCTGGGTGTCGGCCCGCTCGACGTACCAGCCGGCGGGGTGGCCGGGCCAGTACTCCTCGGGACGCTGCCCCGGTGCCGGCAGCGGGGTGACCAGGACGGTCGCCTCCGCCGGGACGGGCTGCCACCGCGGGTCGCGGTACCAGACCCGGCCGCGGTAGACCTCGAAGGCCTGGGCGGCGCGCAGTGACCACTCGACGTCCCAGGCGAACACCACGTTGTCGTCCGGCTTCAGCCCGGCGGCGCGGGTGAACCCGGTGGCCTGCGCCTTGCGCCACTTCGCGTGGGGCCCGGTGACCTGGGCGGTGATCGTCGAGGTGCCGAACGCGGCGAAGAGGGCCAGCGAGAGGCCGATCGCCCAGAGCACCGGGCGGCCCCCGGCGGCCCGCAGCAGCACGACCGCGCCGAGGATGACGAGGGCGGCGGCGGTGGCCCGGAGCATGGTGAGCCGGCTCCAGTCGGTGGACAGGAACGACACGTCCGGCAGTCCCCAGAGCACGAAGCTCTGGGTCCGCAGCTTCGCGCCGGCGGACCGGACCACCAGCTCGGCGAGGACCAGCGTCAGCCCGGCCGTCGCCGCCGCCGTCCGGCCGAGGGCGCGGCGGCCGTACCGGGCCAGCACCGCGACGCCGGTCACGAAGGCCGCCGGGACGAGGTAGGAGGTGTAGCGGGCGTAGACCCAGTCGTCGATGCGTCCGTCGTCCGGCAGGGCGGCCGCCGCGGCCAGCGCCGTCCCGGCCAGCAGTGCCACCAGCACGCCGCCGGTGATCCGTTGCGACCACGGGAAGCGGCGGCTGAACACCGCGAACAGGCAGACGGTGACGGCCAGTCCGCCGATGCCCCAGGTGCAGACGATGAAGTACCAGAGCTGTCCGGCGGTCCTGGTGAGGGTCCGCCGGGCGGCCTCCGGGTCGGTGAGGCCCTGCCAGAGGAAGCCGCCGACGTCGCTGTTCTGGACGGCGAACCGCGTGTGCAGCCAGGCGGCCAGCAGCTCGGCGCCGAGCACGCCGAGGCCGAGCGCCCCGAGGCCGGCGACGGTCGTGCGCCACGGGGCCCACCGCAGCAGCAGGACCCCGGCGAACACCACGGCGGTCAGGGCGACCACCACGCCGCCGCGGTCGTGCGTGGCCATCGCGTAGGCCGCGGCCGCGCCCGCCCCGGCGGCGTGCCAGGCGCGGCGGCGCACCGGGCCGTCGTCGAGCCAGCCGTGCAGGCAGAGCAGCCAGGCGAGGATCAGCGCGGGCAGTAAGGCGTCGGTCATCGCGAACTGGGAGTAGAAGACCACCGGCGGCAGCAGCGCGGTGACGGCGCCGAAGACGTACGCGAGCTGTCGGCGCAGGCCGAGGCGGCGCAGGGCGACGTACGCGAGCGGGAAGACCAGTGCGCTGACCAGGGCGTTGATCCCCATGATCAGGTGGTACGCGGTCACCGGGTCGTCGGCGATCCGCAGTGCGGGCGAGATCAGCAGCGGGTAGCCGCCCGGGATGACCACGCCGACCGGGATCTCGGTCGTCGGCCGGCCGGCGAGGACGCGGGCCAGGACGAGGTAGGAGTCCTCGTCGGGGTGGACGGACGGGTAGCTCAGGTGCCGGGCGAGGACGAGCCGGAAGAGCAGCTCGGCGGCGTACCCGGCGGTCAGGGCGGCGGGCCAGAACCAGGGGCGCAGGCGCAGCTCCCCGAAGCGCCGTGCCGCCCGGTCGGCGAGGCTGTCCGCGAGGCTGTCCGCGGGGCGGCCGGTGGGGCGGCCGGCGGGGGTGGTCGGTGGGAGTGCGGTGGCGGCCGGAGCTCCGCTCGGCTTCTCGGACGTGCTGGGTGCGCTGCGCTGCTGCATCGAACTCTGATTCCTCCCCTGATGGTTCGGCTCCGCCGGGGACCCGGGCGCCCGGGCACGCGGGCACGCGGGGCGTCGGAGGGCGTGCCGAACCGCGGTGCGGCCCGTGCCGGGGCGCACCTTCATGTCACGCGACTATGTATGTTGCTGATCTACATATGCAGATGGGATGAGTCGGCTGGGAAGGGTCTGACGAGAGCGGACATGGTTCCCCCCGGAACACGGCTGCGGGCATGCCGCAGGAACATCTGGCTACGGCTGTGGGCAGGCGGCGCGCGCCCCGGCGGCCCCGGCTGTCCGGGCGCCGTCGTCGGGGCGGCTCTGCTGCGACGCGAACGGGGAGACCGGTTGTCGGCCCCGCCGCTCACTGTGGAAGACGTGTGGCGGGCGGTGAGGTTGCAGGGCCGGCGAAGAAGATTTCCCGACGCCCGGATCAGGCCCGGCCCGCCCCCTCGGCCGGTCCTGCCCCTCGGCCCGTGGGCAGACGGCGGCCGCGCGGTGCCGCCGGCGGTCCGGGACGCGGGCAGCTGACAGGGCGCAGCCGACAGGGCGCAGCCTCCTGCCCGGCTGCTACGCCCCTTCACGCCTCGGTGTCCGCCAGTAGTTGTCGGGTCTCGGCCAGGTAGCGTTCGGCTTCCAGCTCGTCGAAGATGCCGGCCGCTTCCTGCAGACAGTTCCTTGCGGGCGCCGGCCGTCCCTGTCCGAGCAGGGCCTTCGCCTGTCCGAGAAGTGCTTCGCCCTCCCCGAAGCGGTCACCGCTGCGGCGCGCGATCTCACGGGCCTTGACGCCGCAGGCCTCCGCCGCCTCGAACTGGCCCAGGTCGCGGTGCCGTGAGCCGGTGAGGACGTACGCCAGGCCGAGGCGGTAGCCGTCGCCGCGCGCTTCGCGGATCGCCACCACCTGCAGCATCAGCTCCAGGGCCTCCGCGTTGCGGCCCAGACCGGACAGGCAGGCCGCCATGGCGTTGAGGGCGGACGCCTCGCGGTCGGTGTTGCCTTCGCGCCGGGCCAGCTCCAGGGCGAGGACGGCGTGTTCCAGGCCCAGCCGGGGGCGGTCGGTGCGGCCGTAGAAGATGACGAGGTTGTTGAGCACCGCGGCCTCGCCGTCGCGGTCCCCGAGGAGGCGGCGCGCGGCGAGGGCCGCGGTGAACATCTCCTCGGCCTCCTTCGTCCGGCCCAGTTCGGTGGCCGTCGCGCCCAGCCGGTTCTGGAGCCAGGCCTGCGCGGCGAGGTCGCCGGTACGCCGGACTCCGGACAGGGCGTCGGTGAGCAGGGCCTCGCACTCGGGCCAGTTCTGGTTCACGGCCCGCAGCACCGAGGCGGCGGCCGGGATCCGCCAAGCGGCTTCGAGGTGGCCGGCGGCTGTGGCGGCCGCCGATGCCGCGAGAAGATTGGCGTGCTCCGCTTCCAGCCAGGCCACGGCGTCGCTGCGGTCCGTGAACTGCGTCGCAGGGGCCCGGGGGGCGGACCGGGCAGGGGACGGCATGCCCAGGGAGGGCAGGAGCGTGGTCGCGGCGTCCTCGGCCGTCCGGGTGTACCAGGTCAGCAGCCGGTCCACCGCCGGGGCACGTTCGGCTGCGCAGAGCCGGTCGGCGGCCGTCTCCTGCGCGTAGGCGCGCAGGATGTCGTGGAGTTCGAACCGCCCCGGCGACCGTTGCAGCAGGAGGTACTCGTCGCACAGGGCCTCCAGGGTGCTGCGTGCCGCACGCGACGTGACGCCGGCCAGGGCCGCGGCCGCCTCCGCCGTCACGTCGGTGCCGGGCTGGACCCCCAGCAGCAGGAACAGCAGCCGTGCGCGCCGGGGCAGGGCGTCGAAGGACAGGTCGAACACCGGACGCAGCGAACGCCGTCCGACCGTCATCGCGTCCAGGCCGCCCCGGCTCAGGTGTTCCAGCAGGTCGGAAGTGGTCCAGGAAGGACGGGCCTTCAGCCGCGCTGCGGCTATCGTCAACGCCAGCGGGAGGTTGCCGCAGGCTTCGGCGACTCCCGTGGCCGCGACGCGGTCGGTGTTGATCCGTTCCCCGCCCGCGACGGCCGCCAGCAGATCGAGCGCCTCGGCGTCGCTGAGGACGTCGAGCCGGTGGATCTCGGCGCCGTCCAGGCCCGCCAGACTGCGCCTGCTGGTGACCAGCACGAGGCAGCCGGGGGAGGCCGGGATCAGATCCCTGACCTGGTCCTCATCCACGGCGTTGTCGAGGATGAGGACGGCGGCCCTGTCCTGCATCCGGTCCCGGAACATCGCCGCCCGTTCGCCCGGCCCGGACGGTACCTGGGCGGCTGGTACGCCCAGCTGTCGCAGGAACGCCGCCAGGACCTCCGACGGGTCGGCGGGCTCCTGCTCGGAATCGAACCCGTGCAGGTTCACGTAGAGCTGGACGTCCGTGAAGTGCCCGGACCGGACCAGGCGATGTGCGGCGTGCACGGCGAGTTGGGTTTTTCCCACCCCGCCCATGCCCTCGATCGCGGAGATCACCACGGTGGTGGCCCGGGGGCCCGGACGGGCCGTGACGGCGATCAGATCACCGAGCTCCTTCTCCCGTCCCGTGAACACCGCCAGGTCCGCCGGGAGTTGGCGCAGCACCCCGGTGGGACCGCCCGTCTTCGCTTCCCGGTGAACTCTGATGCCGCTCTCGCGCCAGCGCCCGGCCTCGCCTTCGCCCACCCCCAGAGCCCGCACGACCGCAGTGACGAGGTCGATGTCCAGACGACGGCGCCCGGTTCTGAAGACGTCAGCGAGCGTGGACGGCGAGACCACGCGCGCGGGTCTCATCAGCGGCCCGACCCGCTTCGCGAGCGAGCGGTACGAGGGCATCCCCGCCCACGCCCGCAGATCGCCCAACAGGCCGACGAACTCCGCCAGATCAGCGGCGCCCCCCGGATCCGGCATCCCGCCCCGCTGCTCACCCATGACGTTCGCCACTCATGACGTTCGCACCCCCCCGTGAATCGGGTCCCAGGCCACCAGAGTCTAGGAGCGGGGTGTACGGATTCGTACGGGAAACGTGACTCCGCCCGGCCCGGGCAGCAGCCTGAACAAGCCGCCGCACCGTCGGCGGGGAAGAGAACACACTTCTACCCTGGAGGGGTTCATGGCTCGTGCACTGAAGAGGGCTGCGGCACTGGCGGTCGGCGCCGGCCTGCTGGCCGTCACCGGCATGGGGGGAACGGCGTACGCGGGTTCGACCGGGACCGTGTACGTCACCGTTCCCGGCTGCGTGGGCACGATGAAGCTGGACGGCGGCGGCTCGCCCAACTTGGCCACCGCCTCGCTGCAGTCCCTGACCTCCAACACCTGCTGGCTGGCGTTCTGGGACATGAACACCACGACAGGCCAGAAGGTCTCCCAGGGCTTCAGCGTCCGGGGGAACTCGAGCGACTCGGCCAACTCGGCCTACTACCACGACTTCGAGCACAAGGTCGCCATCTCCATCTCCAACGGGGTCACCCAAAAGGGCAGCGCCTGGTACAACTAGGCCTCCTGCGACGCTCCGGAACTCCGAGCGTCTCCCAGCGGCGCTGTCCGTCCCGGTCGGCTTCCGCACTCGCACCGGCCGCGCCCGCGAGCGCGGACAGGGCGCCGGGCGAACAGACCTCCACGGCGGTCGGGGGGGGGGGGGGCCCCGCCCCGGCCCGGGGGGGGAGGCGCCCCAGCCCCCGGGGGGGCGGCCGCGGGGGGGCGCCCCCGCCGGGGGGGTGGAGCCCCAGGGGGTGGGGCCCGGGGGGGGGGGGGAAG
>NZ_JBHJUK010000090.1:0-9691 GCF_042266225.1 Kitasatospora sp. NPDC056181 | reverse complement strand
CCCCTAACTACTCCGTTTTGTGGCGGGCCCACCTGTGTTGTTTTTCACACCCCCCCCCCCCCCGGGGGGGGCCGGCGCCCCCCCGCCCCCCGGCCCGGGCCCCCCCCACGACCGTCTCCCGAGGCGTCCGGCCCGGCTGGGGCCCACCAGTGCGGTGGTTCCACCGATCCGGTGGTTCCACCGGTGCGGGGTCGAACACGGGGTGAAGGATCGGGCCGCGTGGTTTCCGCCGGTGCCGGGGCCGGTATGGAGGCTGTCATCGCCGCCACGACACAGGGGAGAGACCTGCCGATGAGTGCTTCGGAGCGCTACGCACGCGCGTGGGAGGGCTTCTGGGCCGAGAACACGGGCGAGCCGGGTGCGCCCTTCTGGGACGCGGACGCGACGCTGACGGCCGCCCCGCACACCGCACTGCTCGCGGCCCACGCCGACCGCACGCTGCCCGTCGTCGACCTCGGCTGCGGCAACGGCACCCAGACCCGCTACCTGGCCGGGCAGTTCCCGCGCGCGGTGGGCGTCGACCTGTCCGCCTCGGCCGTGGCACACGCCCGCCGGGCGGACCGCGACGCGGTGGCCGAGTTCGAACAGCTCGACCTCACCGACCTGGCGGGGGTGCGGCGACTCGGCGAGGGGCTCGGCGAGGCCAACGTCTACCTGCGGGCGGTCCTCCACCAGAGCGACCCGCCCGCCCGGCCGCCGGTCGCGGCCGCCGTCGCCCTGCTGCTCGGCCGGCGCGGCCGGGGCTTCGTGGTCGAGCCGACCGCCGCCGCCAAAGCAGTGCTCCAGCAGGTCGCCGAACGACCCGGGGGCCCGCCTGAGAAGCTCCGACAGGTCCGCAGACACCAACTGCGCCCGGCCGAAGTCGCCCCGGGGGAACTGCCCGAGCTGCTGCGCGGCGCCGGATTGGAGATCCTCGACCAGGGCGGGACCGACCTCGCGATGAGCGAGCACCACCCGGACGGCACCCGGGTCACGCTGCCGGCCCACTGGTTCGTGGTCGCCGCGGCAGCGGGCGGCCGGCCGGGCGGCTGAGCGCCCGGCCGGCCGCACCTGCGCCGGCCGCGACCCCGGGGACGCCCGGGCGGGGTACCGGGAGGAGACGGCGGGGAGACGGCCGGGGGGAGACGGCCGGGGGACCCGCCGCACCTCCGAGGCCCCCGGCCGCCCCGGCGGGCGCACGCGGCCCGCCCCTCGGCTACCCTCCCCCCTCGTGGACGATCACCCCGAGCCCTCGACCCTGCGCGTCTTCGTGGCACTGGCTCCGCCCGACGACGCCAAGGACGAACTGGCCCGGGCCCTGCAAAGCGCCTACGCCAGGTACCCGCGGCTGCGGTGGAACCGGATCGAGGACTGGCACATCACCCTGGCCTTCCTCGGCGAACTGCCCTCCACGGCAGTGCCGCCGCTGCGGTCGGCGCTGGCCGGTGCGACCGCGTCGCGCCCCGCCCTGCAACTGGGCCTGCGGGGCGGCGGCCACTTCGACCAGCGGCTGCTGTGGAGCGGGATCGACGGGGACCTGGAAGGACTGCACCTGCTCGCCGCCGACGTCCGGGACCTGGTCAGGTCCTGCGGGATCGACTTCAGGGAGCGCCCGCTGCGCCCCCATCTGACCCTGGCGCGGTCGCGCCGTGACGATCCCGCCAGCGTGCCGCAGGCCGCGGCCGGGCTCGCCGGGTTCGTCGGCCGGCCGTGGCGGGCCGAACGCCTCCACCTGGTCGGCAGCAACATCGGCCGTGGCCCCGGGCCGATCCGCTATCGCGACATCGAGGCGTGGCGCTTCGGTGCCGCCGTCCGGGCCGGGGGCGACGGCGCCCCCACCGAGCCGTAGCCGGCAGGCCGGGCGCCCGGCAGCAGGACACCCCGGCCCTGCTGCACGACACCCCGGCCCCGCAGCATGACACCCCCGCCCCGCCCGCAGCAGCCGCCGCCCCGGACCGCGGCCGGTAGCCGCGTTCCGGGCCCGGGGGCGGTCGGCCGGGGGCGGTCAGGGGGTGGTCGTGCCGGGCCAGGCGCCCTGGGCGGAGAGGCCGAGGACCAGCGCGGCGATGTTCCACGCGTCGTCCTCGCCCCGGTGGTGGCGACCCTCCAGCGGCAGTCCGGCGATGCGCAGGGCCTCGGCCATCCCGGGGCGCTTGCGCAGCCCGTGGGCCTCGGTGAAGACCGCCTTGGCGTTGGTGTGGCGGCCGCCGAACGGGTACGGGGTACCGGTGCTGCGGCACTGGCGGGTGAACTGGTGGCGGTCGTAGTCGCCCCAGCTGGCCCACGGGCGCGCCCCGGCCCGGTGTTCGGCGGCCAGCAGCCGGCAGGCCTGCGCGAAGCCGGGGCCGGTGTCCACCTCGGCCTGGGTCAGGCCGGTGAGCCCGGTGCAGAAGGGGCTGACGGTGGAGCGCGCGGGCCGTACCAGGATGCGGTGGCGCCCGACCCGCTCACCCGTGCCGAGGTCGACGACGGTCAGGCCGATCTCGATGATCTCGCTGACCTGGCCGGGCGGCGGCAGGCCGTCCCAGCAGGTCGCCTCGACATCGACGACGTTGAGCAATCCCTCGGCGGGCGTTCCCCCGGTGCTGTCCATGCCGCCGAGGGTAGGGAGGCGACCGCCCGCCGGTCACCCGATTTCCCTGCGCTCCCCTCGCCCCCCTCGCCTTCCCCCACGCGCCCGCAGGCCGTCGGCATCCCGCCGCGTTCCCCCGGCCCTCGCCCGGGCGTGGAACGGCGCGCGGTCGACGAAGATCATTCCGCGTCCTATGCTGTCGCGATGTCCGACACCACGCCCCCTACCCTGCTCTTCGTCATCGGCCCTGCTGCGGTCGGCAAGATGACGGTGGGCGGCGCCATAGCAGAGCGCACGGGGTTCAAGCTCTTCCACAACCACCTGACCATCGAGCCGCTGCTGCGACTGTTCCCCTACGAGTCGCCCCAGTTCCAGCGCCTCAACCACGCCTTCCGCGAGCAGATCTTCGCCGAGGCCGCCGCGAGCGACCTGCCCGGGCTGGTGTTCACCCTCGTCTGGGACTTCGACGATCCGGAGGACGCCGCACTCGTCGAGCGTTACTCCGCCCCGTTCCGTGAGCGCGGTTCGCGCGTGCTGTTCCTGGAGCTGTCCGCCGACCAGAGCGTCCGGCTGGAACGCAACGCCGGCGAGTCCCGCCTGGCGGAGAAGGCCTCCAAGAGGGACCTTGAATGGTCCAACGGAAACCTGGTCGGCATGGACGCGAAGTACCGCCTGAACTCGGTCGACGACTTCGCCCATCTCCCCGGGGCGCACCTTCTGATCGACAACACCCACCTCGGACCCGACGAGGTTGCCGAGCGGGCCGTGGAACACTTCGCGCTCCGGCCTGCCTCCTGACCGCCGGCACCCGGGGTCGCGGCGACGCACGCACGCATGCACGTACGCCCGCCGCGCCGGTCCCCGCCCGCCCGCCCGCCGCGCCGGGCGCGCACGTCGCCGTCCGGGAGGGGACCGGCGGACGGCCCGGTGCCCGTCTGAAGGGCGCCCGCTGCCGTCCGGAGTGACCATGGCCTCATGAACGGCCTTGAGCCGCTGTTCGAGGACGATGCGATCGCCGAGCCGAGGAGTGGCCCGTGACCGAGCAGGTGCTGGCGAGCTGGAACGAGGGCCCGGCCAGGCAGGCGGTCCTGGACTACGTCCGCGGGGCGACGACGCCCGGGGCGGCGTTCGTCGAGCCGGCCGACCGGATCGCCACGTTCGACAACGACGGCACGCTGTGGGTCGAGCAGCCGCTGCCACCCCAGTTCGACTTCGTGTTCCGGATCTGGGAGGAGGAGGTGAAGGCCGACCCCTCGCTCGCGGCGCGGCAGCCGTACAAGGCGCTCGTGCAGCGGGACCAGGGGTTCTTCGAGGGCGTGGCGACGCAGGATCCCGAGGTGGTGGCGACCCTGCTGGAGGCGTTCGCCCGGTCGTGGGCGGGCACGACGCCCGAGGAGTTCGACGCGCAGGTGCGGGAGTGGACCAGGACGGTGCGGGACCCGCGGTTCGGCGTCCCGTACGTGGAGCTGGTCTACCGGCCGATGCTGGAGCTGTTCGACCTCCTGCGGGGATGCGGGTTCCGGGTGTTCGTCTGTTCGGGCGGCGGCCGCGACTTCATGCGCGTGTTCGCCGAGGACACCTGGGGGATCCCGAAGGAGAACGTCATCGGCTCGGCGGCCGCCTACACCTACACCGACGGCAGGATCGTGCGTTCCCGCGAACTCCTGGGCGGCCTGGACCTGGGGTCGGGCAAGCCCGAGCACATCTTCGCCCACACCGGCCGGCTGCCCGCCTTCGCGGGCGGCAACGCCGACGTCGACATCGAGATGCTCCGCAGCGCCGCGTTCGCACTGCTCGTGCGCCACGACGACGACCGGCGCGAGTATGCCTACACCAAGGGCGCCGAGGCCTCGCTCGCCACGGCCCGGCAGCTCGGCTGGACCGTCGTGAGCATGAAGAGCGACTGGGCGACCCTGTTCTGACCGGGAGGACGCGTGAACGACCTGACCGCCGTCGACGTGCTCGTCAACCCCGACGAGGCGACCCTGCGGCACGCCCACGCCTGGAACGCCCGGATGCGCGGGAGCGTCCCGGACGGCTTCGCCCTGGACGCCTCCCACCAGCCGCACATCACCACCCTCCAGCGCTACGTCCGGACAGCCGACCTGGACGACGTGTACGACGCCGTCCACCGGACCCTGGCCGCGACCGACACGAGTGCCCTGTCCTACCGGGCCGTCGCCATCGGACACGCCGACTGGGGCGTGCCCGGCCAGGGCCTCGCGGGCCTCCTGCTGCGACCCGGCCCGCAGGTCCTCGACTTCCAGGCCGCGCTGCTGGCCGCGATCTCCCCGTTCACCGAGTCCGGCGGCACGGCCGCCGCCTTCGTCACCGACCCGGGTGAGGGCATCAGCCAGAGCACCCTCGACTGGGTCGACGGCTACGTCCCCGCCCAGATCGGGCCCGGCCGGTACACCGCTCACATCACCGTCGGCTTCGCCACCCTCGACGACCTCGGGGCCATCGAGGCCGAGCCGTTCGACGCCTTCACCGTCCGCCCGGCCGCCGTCGCCGTCTACCAGCTCGGAAACAGCGGAGCCGCCCGCAAGCCCCTCAGGACCTGGCCCACCCCGGACTGACCGGGCCGCACCACGGGCGCCGCCCCGGCGTCCCGGCGTCCCGGCGGCCGGGCGTCCCGGCGGCCGGGCGAGGCCGGCGGGAATGCCGGGAATGCTCTGTCCGGGGGGTGGCGCCGTGTGGTGCCGGTGGCGGCGTACCGCCCGGCGTGATACTCGGGTGGTGCTCAACAGCCTCCGTGACCGCGTGCTCCCGGACCATCAGCGAAGGTCCTTGGAGGAGCTGGAGGAGGACCTGGACCTGTCGGTCGGCGACAGGCGGGCGAAGCAGTCCGCGTTCTGGACCATGCTGTTCCTGTCGGCCGTGATCGCGGCCGGCGGGGTGCTGACGGACTCCACGGCCACGGTGATCGGCGCGATGATCATCGCGCCGCTGTCGACCCCGATCATGGGGATCGCGCTGGGTGCGGTGCAGCGACGGCGGTCGACGGCGGCCCTGTTCGTGGCGTTCGGGGGCCTGCTGGTGGTGGCGGTCGGGGCGCTGTTCTCGCTGGTGCTGCCCGCTTCCTACGACCTTCTGTCGGACAGCCAGATCTCCAGCCGCACCTCGCCCGGGCTGATGGACCTGGTGGCCGCGCTGGCCACCGGCTTCGCCGGCGCCGTGGCGCTTGCCCGCAGGGACGTGGCCGCGGTCATGCCGGGCGTGGCGATCGCCATCTCGCTGGTGCCCCCGCTGGTGGTGACCGGTGTGTGCGCCGGGCAGACCGCCTGGTGGCTGGCCCTGGGCTCGTTCGTGCTGTTCGTGTCCAACCTGCTGGCCCTGGTGACCGCGGGCATGGTGGTGTTCGGCGGCCTGGGCTACGCGACGGCCGGCCGTCGGCGCGAGGTGGGTTCCACGCGCAGGACCTACCTGGCGGTCGGCCTGCTGTTCGCCGCCGTCGGCCTGCTGCTGGCGGCGAACACGGCGGCCTCCGTGCTGGTGCAGCTGTGGACCACGCGCGCCACGAACGCCGCCTCGGCGTGGCTGGCCGGGACGCCCGGGGCGTCGGTCGTGAACGTCCAGGCGCAGTCGCGGACCCTCTCCGTCCAGGTGCGCGCGCCGGGGGACCTGCCCCCGATCGAATCCCTCCTCGCCGACCTCCAGGGGCAGGTCCCCGACGGGGTGCCGGTGGTGGTCACGACCACCGCCGGCCGCCGGATCCAGGCCGGGCGGGTCGGCGGCTGACGCGGTCGCGGTCACCTGCCGTGGCCCCTCCGTCCGGCAGGCGGGGCCGCCTGCCGGTGACTCCTGCGCAGCCGCTTCCCGCCGTCCGGCGCCGGCGGCCTGCCGGCCGGCTCCCGGCTTTCTATCTCCCACCTGTGTTGTTCTTAGAATGGCCGGGTGAACGACATCGACGCGATCGCGGTACTGCAGGACCCGGTGCGCCGCCGCCTGTACGAGTACGTGGTGGCCCAGGGGCGTGAGGTCGGCCGCAACGAGGCCGCCGAGGCGGCCGGGGTGGCGCGCACGCTCGCCGCGCACCATCTGGACAGGCTGGCCGAGGCCGGGCTGCTGGAGAGCGGGAGCCGCCGTCTGACGGGCCGTTCGGGGCCGGGGGCGGGCCGCCCCGCCAAGGTGTACACGCGGTCGCCGGCCGAGCGGTCGGTGTCGCTGCCCGCCCGGGACTACCGCACCGCCGCCGAGCTGCTCGCCGAGGCCGCCGAGCAGGCCGGGCTGGACGCGGGGCTCTGCGCGGCCGCGCGCCGGCGGGGCGAGGCCCTGCGCGGTTCGGCAGCGCCCTGCGGCGGCCTCGCGGAGGCCATGGAGGTGCTGGCCGCCCGCGGCTACGAACCCCACCTGGAAGGCGTCGGCGGCGTCGAGGGTGTCGAGGGTGTCGAGGGCGCGGAGGGTGCCCGGGAGGCCGGGGGCGCCGAGGGGCCGGGCGGGCCGGTCGCGCACGTCGTCCGCATGCGCAACTGCCCTTTCCACGCCGTCGCCGAACGCTTCCCGCCGCTCGTGTGCGGCATGAACCTCGCACTGCTGGAGGGGCTGCTCGGCACGGACGGCCCGGTCCGCGCCCGCATGGACGCCCGGCCGGGGGAGTGCTGCGTGGTGGTCGAAGCTTCTAAAAACAATGAACATTGACTTAGAAAGCGGGGGCGTGCTGGGATGAGGCCATGACCGCCGCCACCCACGCCACGCACGCCGCCCACCTCGCCCAGCTCAACGTCGCGACGCTTCGCCACCCCCTCGACGACCCGCGCCTGGCACCGTTCGTCGACATGCTCGACCCGGTCAACGCCGCCGCCGACGACGCGCCCGGCTTCGTGTGGCGACTCGCGGAGGAGGGGGAGGCCGACGCCACCGGCCTGCGCCCGGCGGGAGAGGACGTCATCGTCAACATGTCGGTCTGGGAGACCCAGGAAGCCCTCTGGGACTTCACCTACCGCAGCGGACACCTGGAGGTGGTGCGGCAGCGGCGCGCATGGTTCGAACGCCACATCGAGGCGCACCTGGTGCTCTGGTGGGTCCCCGCAGGCCACCTCCCGACCGTCGGCGAGGCCCTGGAACGGCTGGCGGACCTCCGGGCACACGGACCCTCCCCGCGCGCGTTCACCTTCGCCTCCTCCTACACCGCGGCCGAAGCCGCCCAGCACCTCCCGGCAACGGCGGGGGAGACCGGGGCGTAGGCCGGGGCGTTAGGCCGGGGCCCGGGCCTCCCGGCCGCTCACCCCGCATCCGGGCCGAACCGGCGCCGGTACGCCGACGGGGCCAGACCCGTCGCCCGGCGCATCGACACCCGCAGGTTCGCGGCCGTCCCCAGCCCGCTGTGCCGGGCGACCAGCTCCAACCGCGACTCGCCCCGCTCGATCAGCCGGCACGCCAGCGCCACCCGCTCCCGGGTCAGCCACGCCAACGGGGTCGTGCCCAGCTGCGCCCGGAACCGGCGGTGCAGCGTCGCCGGGCTGACCGCGGCACGCGCGGCCAGCTCCGAGACGGTCAGCGGCGCGTCCAGTCGCTCCTGCGCCCAGGCCAGCAACGGCGCCAGGGACTCGTCCGGGACGGCGGGCACCGGCCGCTCGATGAACTGCCGCTGCCCGCCGTCGCGGTGCGCGGCGAAGACCAGCCGCCGGCTGACCGCGTTGGCGACCTCCGCGCCGTGGTCGCGGCGCACGACGTGCAGCCCGAGGTCGAGCGCGGCCGCGCTGCCTGCGGCGGTGAGGATGTCGCCGTCGTCGACGAACAGCACGTTCTCCTCCAGGCGCACCGCCGGGAAGCGCGCCCGGAAGGCGTCCGCCCACTGCCAGTGCGCGGTGGCCCGCCGGCCGTCGAGGACCCCGGCCTCGGCGAGCGTGAACGCGCCGCTGCAGAAGCCCACCAGCCGGGCGCCGCGCGCGTGCGCCCGCCGGACGGCGTCGAGCACGGCGGGACGGCGCGGCACCTCGACGTCGGGCCGGTTCGGGACGATCAGGGTGTCGGCGTCGTCGGCCGCCTCCAGGTCCGCGACGCCGGTCAGCGTGAAGAAGCCGTCCCGCATCGCCGTCCGCGGCCGCGGCGAGCAGAGCCGGAAGTCGTACAGGTCCCGGCCGAGCTCGGGCCGGCGCAGGCCGAACACCTCGGTGGCGCAGCCGAGCTCGAACGGGTTGGAGTTCTCGTCCACGATCACGACGACCCGGTGGAGGCGCTCCCGGGCGGGCGGCTGAGAGGAATCATGCGGCATGTGCGATTCCTAGCACTCGTCCCGGTCGTGCCGCCGCACCAGGATGGGGCCATGGACGACACGAGCACCGCGAACCGCGAACCCGTCTCCCTCGACGAGGCCCTGGCCTCCTTCGACACCCTCTGGAGCCCCCGCATCGTCACCCGCGTCAACGACTACGACGTACGCGTCGCCAAGGTCGGGGGCGAGCACCTGTGGCACGCCCACGACGACACCGACGAGTTCTTCCTCGTGCTCGACGGCGAGCTGTTCATCTCCCTGCGCGAACCGGACGGCGAGCGCACCGTCCGCCTCCCGCGCGGCGCCGTCTTCACCGTCCCCCGCGGCACCGAGCACAAGCCCCACGCCCCCGCCGGCGCCGCGATCCTGATGTTCGAGCCCACCGGTACCCCCACCGTCGGCGACCGCCACGACCCCGTCCCCGCCCACGTCGACGCCACCACCGGCCACCCCCTCACCCCCTGAGGCCGCGGCGCCGCCCCCGGCCCGCTCGCCGTCCGCACCGCCCCCTGTGGAGCCGGCGTCGCGCGTCCCTGCACGCGGCGCCGCTCCGGGTGCGCCTTCTCCGCGTCGCGGTCCTCCTCGTGGGTGGCGGTCTCCGCCCCGAGCGGCGTCCGCCTCACTCCATTGCAACGACTCCGGTAGCTGTCGTTGCGTTAGATTTGATCCCAGTGCAACGATTTCATCGCTCTGAGCTGCACTGATGCTGCTATCGCGCAACGAACGTGTTGTCAGAAAATGGAAAGCAACGTAGCTTTTCCGTTGTCAGAAACACGGAGTGCAAGCGCGATCGCAGGAGAGAAACCATGCAGAAGTTCGACACCCCCACCCCCGTCGCCGCGGTCCTGGACATCCCGGCGGGCCTGATCCGCCTGGTCGCCGCCGAGCGGGGCGACACCGTGGTGGAAGTCCTGGCGAAGGAC
>NZ_JBHJUK010000089.1:0-37354 GCF_042266225.1 Kitasatospora sp. NPDC056181 | reverse complement strand
CCGCCGCGAACGGAGCGATCTTCGCCTCGGCCAGCGAACGCACCGCCTCACGGAGCATCTCGTGCTCCTCGGAGATCCGGAAGAGATCGAAGTCCGCCGCTCCTGCGCTGCCCGCCATGATTCCCGCCTCGTTCGTGTGATGAAGGAGTGAAGTCAGTTAGCTACCGTTAAGTAGATCCTAGGGCTCCGACCTGCGGCTGCCTAGGTTCGGTCGACGTCCGCGCCGAGGGTGTCGCCCGTCCGGTGATCCTCGAAGTACTGCGGCATCCGGTCGGTGCGCATCGCCTCCCAGAGCTGCGCGGCCGGGCGCCCGGCCGTCAGGACGGCGCTCCGGCCGTCCCGGGTGTCGAAGCCGCCGAACGGCGAGGCTGAGCCCGGCCGCCTCCCGGACGCCCTCGGGTTCGTCCGTACTCCCCGGGTTCGAATCCATGCGCGCATTGTGCCGCCGGTCACACCTCACGCACCGGGGTTCGGCCGAGATCGCGCCCCGCCGGCACCGCGCGCCGTGTCCTGCCCGGAAACCACGCTCCCCACGGCCGAAAACCCGGTGCTGCCGGGACCGCCTGGGCGGCACCCGTACGGGCGGATAGCATCGGTGCTCGCACGTCATGTCCACCCGCACCCGCCCAGGTCGAGATTCCGCAAAGGGGAACCCGTGGCCCTCCGCATCTCCGTGATCGGCACCGGTTATCTCGGCGCCACCCACGCCGCCGCCATGGCGGAGTTCGGCTTCGAGGTGCTGGGGCTGGACGTCGACCCGGAGAAGATCGCCACGCTGAGCGCCGGCCGGGTCCCGATGTACGAGCCGGGGCTGTCCGAGCTGCTGCTCAAGCACGTGGTGGGCCACGAGGGTTCGACCGGCCGGCTGCGCTTCACCACCTCCGCCCAGGAGGCCGCGGAGTTCGGCGACGTGCACTTCGTCTGCGTCAACACCCCGCAGCGCAAGGGCGAGTTCGCCGCCGACATGTCGTACGTGGACGCCGCGATCGACGCCCTCGCCCCGCACCTGACCCGTCCGGTGCTGGTGGTCGGCAAGTCCACCGTGCCGGTCGGCTCGGCGAGCCGGCTGGCCGAGCGGCTGGCCGCGCTGGCCCCGGTCGGGGAGGGCGCCGAGCTCGCCTGGAACCCGGAGTTCCTGCGCGAGGGCTTCGCCGTCCAGGACACCCTGCGACCGGACCGGATCGTGGTCGGCACGCGCGGCGGGCGCGCCGAGCAGCTCCTGCGCGAGGTGTACGCGGACCCGATCGCGGCCGGGGTGCCGTTCGTGGTCACCGACTACGCCACCGCCGAGCTGGTCAAGGCCGCCGCCAACTCCTTCCTGGCCACCAAGATCTCGTTCATCAACGCGATGGCGGAGGTCTGCGAGGCCGCCGGCGCCGACGTGACGCTGCTCTCCACCGCGCTCGGCCACGACGAGCGGATCGGCCGCAAGTTCCTCAACGCCGGCCTCGGCTTCGGCGGCGGCTGCCTGCCCAAGGACATCCGCGCGTTCATGGCCCGGGCCGGTGAGCTGGGCGCCGACCAGGCGCTGACCTTCCTGCGCGAGGTCGACTCGATCAACATGCGCCGCCGCTCCCGGATGGTCGAGCTGGCCCGCGAGCAGTGCGACGGCGGCTTCCTCGGCCGCCGGGTCGCCGTCCTCGGCGCCGCCTTCAAGCCGAACTCGGACGACATCCGGGACTCGCCCGCGCTCAACGTGGCCGCCCAGATCCAGCTCCAGGGCGCCCAGGTCACGGTGTACGACCCGAAGGCGATGGACAACGCCCGCAAGATGTTCCCCGGCCTGGCCTACGCGGACTCGCCGCTGGAGGCCGCCGAGGGCGCCCACGTGGTGCTGCACCTCACCGAGTGGCAGGAGTTCCGCGCCCTCGACCCGGAGGAGCTGGGCGCGGTGGTCGCCGAGCGCCGCCTGCTGGACGGCCGCAACGCCCTGGACGCCGACGCCTGGCGCGCGGCCGGCTGGACGTACCGGGCGCTCGGCCGCCCGAGCTAGCGGCCCCGGCCCCGGGGAATCCCGGGCGCCGGAGCTCAGTTGTCACCGGCATGACGAGCTACGGCGACGACGCGACGGTCCGCGACATCCTCACCGCCCGGGGCGACACCTGGGCGGTGGTCGGCCTCTCCACCAACACCGCCCGCGCGGCCCACGGTGTCGCCCGCGTCCTCCAGCGCTACGGCAAGCGCATCGTGCCCGTCCACCCCAAGGCCGAGACGGTCCTCGGCGAGCGGGGGTACTCCTCGCTCGCCGAGATCCCGTTCGCCGTCGACGTCGTGGACGTCTTCGTGAACAGCCACCTGGCCGGCGAGGTGGCCGACCAGGCGGTCGCCGCCGGGGCGAAGGCGGTCTGGTTCCAGCTCGGCGTGGTCGACGAGGCCGCCTACGAGCGGACCACGGCCGCCGGGGTCGCGATGGTGATGGACAGGTGCCCGGCCATCGAGATCCCGCTGCTCGGCTGACCCGCTACCGGACGGGAGCCGTGACCGACGGGCGGATTCGCCTGTGCCCAGCTGGGTTTCCGGGTGTCCTCCACACCGGTCACGCTCCCGTCCGCCCCGGGGGGCAGAGCCAACGGCTCAGCCGTCCAGCCGGCCGATGGTGGCGATGGACGGGCCGCGGGTGGCCTGGAGGTCGCGGGCGACGGCCTCGGCGTCGCGCAGGACGCGCACCGCGTTGTGCCAGGTGAGCTTCCCGAGGTCGGCCTCCGACCAGCCGCGCCGCAGCAGCTCGGCGATCAGGTTGGGGTAGCCGGCCACGTCGTCGAGCCCGGCCGGGAGGAAGGCGGTGCCGTCGAAGTCGCCGCCGATGCCGATGTGGTCGACGCCGGCCACCTCGCGCATGTGGTCGAGGTGGTCGGCCACGGTGGCCGGGGTGGCGACCGGGCGCGGGTTGGCCTCCTCGAAGGCGCGCTGGCAGGCCATGCCGGCCGGGGTGGTGTCGAGGTGGTCGAAGCCGTGGGCGCGCATGTTCTCGTCGGCGGCGGCGGTCCACTCGATGGCGGCGGGCAGGATGAACTTGGGCACGAAGGTGGCCATCGCGACGCCGCCGTTGGCGGGCAGCTGCGCGAGCACGTCGTCCGGGATGTTGCGCGGGTGGTCGCAGACGGCGCGCGAGGAGGAGTGCGAGAAGAGCACCGGCGCCTCGCTGACCCGCAGCGCGTCGCGCATGGTGTCGGCGGAGACGTGCGAGAGGTCGACCAGCATGCCGAGCCGGTTCATCTCCCGGACGACCTCCTCGCCGAACGGGGTCAGGCCTCCGGCGGCCGGCTTGTCGGTGGCGGAGTCGGCCCACGGGGTGTTGTCGTTGTGGGTGAGCGTCAGGTACCGGACGCCGAGCGCGTGGAGGGCCCGCAGGGTGGCGAGCGAGCAGTCGATGGAGTGGCCGCCCTCGGCGCCCATCAGGGAGGCGATCCGGCCCTCGGCGCGGGCGGCCTCCATGTCGGCGGCGGTGGCCGCGAGCCGCAGCCGGTCGGGGAAGCGCCCGGCCAGGGCCCGGACGAAGTCGATCTGCTCCAGGGTGGCGCTGACCGCGTGGTCCCCGGCCAGCCGGGAGGGGACGTAGACGGACCAGAACTGCGCGCCGACCCCGCCCGCGGCGAGGCGGGCGAGGTCGGTGTGCAGGCGGTCGCGCTGGTCGGCGGCCAGGTCGACCGCGTCGAGGTCGTAACCGGCCTGCTCGCGCATCGCCCAGGGGAGGTCGTTGTGGCCGTCCACCACGGGGGTGTCGCGGAGGACGGCCCGGGCACGCTCCAGCAGTGCGGCGGAGTCCGACGGGGTGGAGGAGTCCAGCAGCTCAGAGGTCATACGAGCTGTTGTATCCGATGTGACTACTTTCCAAAGCCGAAGGAGGGGGAACCCGCCACCTTGGCCCGCAGCTTCTTCCCCTTCTCGGTGGCCTGGCTGTTCAGCTCGGCCTGGAAGTCGGTCATCCGCTCGGTCAGCTCCGGGTCGAACGCCGCCAGCATCCGCACCGCCAGCAGGCCCGCGTTGCGCGCGCCCGCCACCGAGACGGTGGCCACCGGCACGCCGGCCGGCATCTGGACGATCGACAGCAGGCTGTCCATGCCGTCCAGGTAGCGCAGCGGCACCGGCACGCCGATGACCGGCAGCGGGGTGACCGAGGCCAGCATGCCCGGCAGGTGGGCCGCGCCGCCGGCACCGGCGATGATCGCCTTCAGCCCGCGGGTGTGCGCCTTCTCGCCGTACGCGACCATCTCGCGCGGCATCCGGTGCGCAGAGACGACGTCCACCTCGTAGGGGATCTCGAACTCGTCGAGGGCCTGGGCGGCGGCCTCCATCACGGGCCAGTCGGAGTCCGAGCCCATCACGATGCCGACAAGGGGGGAGGTCATTCGGTGATCGTTCCTCGCAGGTAGGCGGCCGCGTGACGGGCGCGCTCGCGGACGTCGTCGAGGTCGTCCCCGAAGACGTTGACGTGGCCGACCTTGCGGCCGGGCTTCACGTCCTTCCCGTACATGTGGATCCGCAGGCCCGGGTCACGGGCCATGCAGTGCAGGAAGGCGTGGTACATGTCCGGGTAGTCGCCGCCGAGGACGTTGACCATGACGGTCCACCTGGCGCGCGGCCGGGGGTCGCCGAGCGGCAGGTCGAGGACCGCCCGCAGGTGGTTCTCGAACTGCGAGGTGACGGCGCCGTCCTGGGTCCAGTGCCCGGAGTTGTGCGGGCGCATGGCCAGCTCGTTGACCAGGATGCGGCCGTCCCTGGTCTGGAACAGCTCGACCGCGAGGTGGCCGGTGATGTCCAGCTCGCCGGCGATCCGCAGGGCCAGCTGCTGGGCCTCGTCCGACAGCGCGGGGTCGAGGTCCGGGGCCGGGGCGGTGACCTCGGCACAGACGCCGTTCTCCTGGAGGCTCTCCACCACCGGGTAGGCGACGGCCTGGCCGCTGGGCGAGCGGACCACGTTGGCGGCCAGCTCGCGGACGAAGTCGACCTTCTCCTCGGCCAGCACCGCGACGCCGGCCAGGAACGGCGCCTGCGCCTCCTGCTCGTCGTCGACGACCCAGACGCCCTTGCCGTCGTAGCCGCCGCGGACGGTCTTCAGCACGACCGGGTAACCGTCGCCCTCCGCCGCGAAGGCGGTGACGTCGGCCGGGTCGGCGACGATCCGGTGCCGGGGGCAGGGCACGCCGATGGAGTCGAGCTTCGCCCGCATCACGCCCTTGTCCTGGGCGTTGACCAGTGCCTCCGGGCCGGGCCGGACGGCAACGCCGTCGGCCTGCAGCGCCCGCAGGTGCTCGGTCGGCACGTGCTCGTGGTCGAAGGTGATCACGTCGCAGCCGGCCGCGAAGCGGCGAAGCGTGTCGAGATCGCGGTAGTCACCGAGGACGACGTCGGAAACCACCTGTGCGGCGGAGTCCTGGGGCGTGTCGGCGAGGAGTTTGAACCTGACCCCGAGCGGGATGCCCGCCTGGTGTGCCATGCGGGCCAACTGCCCGCCGCCGATCATGCCCACCACTGGAAAATTCGCATTGCCCGGGGAAGTCACCCCGCCAGGATATCCGGGCCGGTGGGAGCCCGTGGAACCGCTCCGCCGCCGGAGGGCGTCCCGGAGAGCACGGGGCCCGCGGGGCTGAGCCGAACGGCGGAAGCGGGTAGCCTGGACCGCTAGGTCCTGGTACGCGTGGTCCGATCATGTGCGTGCACGCAGGGCTCAAGGGCCGGCCGAGCACCCCCGCTCCGGGTCCCTCGTCCGCAGGTACATGGAGGCAGCCCGGTATGGCGACGACCGAAGCGTCGAACCCCTCGCTGGTGCAGAAACTGCGCGGCTTGTCGGGCGAGGTGGTGAAGTTCGGCTTCGTCGGCCTCAGCGGCGTGGTGGTCAACTTCGCCGTCTTCTGGATCTGCATCAACGGCCTGCACCTGGCGTCCCTGCGCTCCAACATCGCCGCGACGCTGGTCGCCATCGCCACCAACTACCTCGGCTACCGCTACTGGCTGTACCGGGACCGCGACGCCGCCTCCCGCAAGCGCGAGATCACGCTCTTCCTGCTGTTCAGCGGTGCCGGGATGCTCATCGAGACCGGCGTGCTGGGCTTCTCCGTCTACGTGCTGGGCCTCGACTCGCACTTCGAGCAGCTGGCCGCCAAGGTGGCAGGCCTCGCGGTGGCCACGGTGTTCCGCTTCATCTCGTACCGGACCTGGGTGTTCACGGCCATCCCCGAGCCGGCCACCGCCCCGGAGCCCGGCAGCGGGCTGGCGGCGCAGGCCGAACTCATGCTGGCCGCCGAGGAGATCCGGTACGCCAAGGCCGAGTAGGGCCCGTCTCCGGTTGCCCGGCCCGCCCCGGCAAGAGGACAGTGGTTACCGAGGGCGAGCGCGGCTTGCGGACGATCGAGGCCACGGGGGGTACCCAGGAGGCTCGCCATGGCGTTCGTCCAGATCATCGACTGCAAGACCGACAGGTTGGACGACCTCAACCGGCTCATGGACAGCTGGGCCGAGCAGACCAGGGGCAGGCGGACCGCCGGCCACGCGGTGGTCGCCACGGACCGCTCCGACACCAAGCACGTCGTGGAGATCGTGGAGTTCGCCTCGTACGAGGAGGCCATGAAGAACTCCCACCTGCCCGAGACCGACCGGATCTTCCGGGAGATGGTCGCGCTCTGCGAAGAGCCGCCGACCTTCACCGACCTGGACGTGGTCCGCGACACGCAGTTCAACAAGGCCGCCGCGACCCGGCTGCTGGAGGAGATCTCCAGGGGCAACCTCGGCGTGATCGACGAGCTCATGACCTCCGACTACTGCGACCACGACTACGGCAGCGAGGGTGACGCGGTCGGCCCGGCCGCGTTCAAGGAGCGCTGCAGCGGCTACGTCGGAGCCTTCGACTTCACCTTCGCGGCCGAGAGCCAGATCGCCGAGGGCGATGAGGTCGCCACCCGGTGGACCTGGCACGCCACGCAGAAGGCCGACTTCATGGGAGTGCCGTCCACCGGCAAGTCGGTGGTCGGGCGCGGCACGACGACCTTCCGCTTCCGCGACGGCATGATCTGCGAAGGCTGGTGGCAGTGGGACGTGATGAGTCTTATGCGCCAGCTCGGCGTACTACCTGGTGGGTAGGACTTACCCGAAACCACCTTCACCAGGAGGGCACGATGCTTCGCTCCGTAGCCGCAGGCATCCTCTCCGCTCTGCTCTGCCTCGGCGGCGCCGCCACCGCCGTGGCCGCGGCCAACCCCGGCGGCACCGGTCAGCCGAGCCAGTCCTGCCAGGACATCGAGGCCGCCGGCGGGACCACTCCCGGCCACGCCGCCGGCTCACCCGGCTCGCCGTTCAACGAACCCGGCATCAACAGCGCCAACGGCGGCACCGGAGGCCAGCACTACAGCGAGACCTCCCAGTACGACGTGGCCTGCTTCCAGGTCAGCCACCACTGAGAGGAGCTGATTTCCGCACCTGCCGCCCCAGGCCGCGCCAGTCGTCCCTGCGGCTCCGCCCCAGGCTGCGCCAGTCGTCCCTGCGGCTCCGCCCCAGGCTGCGCCAGTCGTCCCTGCGGCTCCGCCCCAGGCTGCGCTAGTCGTCCCTGCGGCTCCGCCCCAGGAAGAGCGCGAACACCGCCGGCTTCAGCGACAGCAGTTCGAGCCGGCCGCCGTCCGCCTCCGCGAGGTCGCGGGCGACGGCCAGGCCGATGCCGGTCGAGTTGCGCCCGCTGACCGCGCGCTCGAAGACCCGGTTGCCCAGCTCCGGCGGCACCCCGGCACCCTCGTCCTGCACCTCGACCACCACGGACGTCCCGGACGGCCGCACCCGCAGCGTGATCGTCCCGGCGCCGTGCATCAGCGAGTTCTCGATCAGGGTGGCGAGCACCTGTGCCACCGTCCCCGGGGTGCCGACCGCGGTGACCCCGCGCAGGCCCTCCAGCTGGAGCACCCGGCCGGTGCCGCGCAGCGACGGGCCCCACTCCTCCACCTGCTGCTTGACCACGTCGTCCAGGTCGAAGGCGACGGCGGTGGGGCTGCGCGGGTCGCGCTGGGTGGTGAGCAGCCGCTGGACGACGTCGGTGAGCCGCTCGACCTGCTGGAGGGCGATGGTCGCCTCCTCCTTGACGGTCTCCGGTTCCTCGGCGAGCGCGGTGATCTCCTCCAGCCGCATGGAGAGCGCGGTGAGCGGGGTGCGCAGCTGGTGCGAGGCGTCGGCGGCGAGCCGGCGTTCGGCGGTGAGCATCCGGGCGATCCGCTCGGCGCTGACGTCCAGCACCTCGGCGACCCGGTCGAGCTCGGGCACCCCGTAGCGGCGGTCGCGCGGGCGGGGGTCGCCGGAGCCGAGCCGTTCGGCGGTCTCGGCGAGGTCGGTGAGCGGGCGGGCGAGCCGCTTGGCCTGCCAGACGGCGAGGGCGACGGCGGCCTGGACGGCGAGCAGGGCGACCACGCCGAGCAGCAGCAGCATGTTGGCGATCTCGTGGTCGACCGCCTCCCGGGACTGCTCGACGGTGACGGTCTCACCGCTGGCGCCCTGCTCGACGGCCTTCAGCAGATGGTTCCCGGCCGGCCGCTCGCCGCTGGAGACGGGGGTCTGGCCGGGGATGTCCACCTCGACGTACTGGCCGTCGGTGACCTGGTTGACGAACTTGTCACCGGTGACCGGCTCGCCCGCGGCGAGCCGGTTCTCCACCAGGGCCAGGACCCGGACGGCGGCGGCGTCCACCCGGTCCTGGGCCGAGTTGACGATGGTGCGCTTCTCGACCAGGGCGAGCGGTACGCAGAACACCACGACCACCACCAGGACGACGCCCAGCAGCGAGTTGATCATCCGGCGTTTCACGCTGCCGCTCCCCGTGGTGTTGCGAACCCCCTGCGGGGGATGGATCCGTGTCGCGGCTAATTCTTCTCGAAGCGGAAGCCGACCCCGCGCACGGTGGCGATGTAGCGGGGGTTGGCCGCGTCGTCGCCGAGCTTCTTGCGCAGCCAGGAGATGTGCATGTCCAGCGTCTTGGTCGAGGTCCACCAGGTGGTGTCCCAGACCTGGCGCATGATCTCCTCGCGGGTGACCACCCGGCCGGCGTCCCGGACCAGCACCCGCAGCAGCTCGAACTCCTTGGCGGAGAGGGTCAGCTCCTCCTCGCCGAGCCAGGCGCGGTGCGACTCGATGTCGATCTTCACCCCGTGCGCGCCGGTGGTGAGCTGGTCGACGTTGCCGCGCCGGAGCAGGGCGCGGACCCGGGCCAGCAGCTCGGCGAGCCGGAAGGGCTTGGTGACGTAGTCGTCGGCTCCGGCGTCCAGGCCGACCACGGTGTCCACCTCGTCGGCGCGGGCGGTGAGCACCAGGACGGGGCAGCTCTTGCCGTCGGCACGCAGGCGGCGGCAGACCTCCAGGCCGTCCATCTCCGGCAGGCCGAGGTCGAGGACGACGAGGTCGACCTCCTCGGTGAGTCCGGCGGCCAGTGCGGTCGGACCGTCCTCGCGGACGAGCACCTCATAGCCCTCGCGTCGCAGGGCCCGGGCGAGCGGTTCGGAGATCGCCGGATCGTCCTCGGCGAGCAGCACACAGGTCATGTGGTGATGGTAGTCCGCCGGGGTAACCCCTTTGGCGCTGTGAGCTAGTTCACAGAGCGTGATCGTTATGCGGACGGCGATCACCGCTCAACGACCATGTCCCGACCGCCCGTTCGGCGAAGATTCTGCGCTTCGATCTTGCAACCGAAGGATTTAAGTCGCCTCTACCATTGATTAGGCAGGCGGATCTGTCGCGGGCTTTGCCATCGCCATACCTAATTGGTGTCTTTTGTCAGCTGATGACGCCAAATATCGCCACGTAGAGTGGTTCCGTCCACGTCCGCTGCCACCCCCCTTGGCGGACGCTGTCAGGCAAGGAACCCCTACACATGGCGTCTACGACCCTGGACGCCGGCCTCCGGCCGGCCTCTCCCAGCGGCAAGACCTTCCTCGGGCACCCCCGTGGACTCGCCACTCTCTTCATGAGCGAGATGTGGGAGCGCTTCAGCTACTACGGCATGCGCGCCCTGCTGGTGCTCTACATGACGGCCTCCGTCGCTGAGGGCGGCCTCGGCATGAAGGCGGCCGTCGCCGCCGCCGTCTACAGCGTGTACACGGCCATGGTCTACCTGCTCGCCCTGCCGGGCGGCTGGATCGCGGACCGCTTCCTCGGCGCCCGCAAGACCGTCGCGGTCGGCGGCTCGATCATCATGATCGGCCACTTCCTGCTGGCGATCCCGGCCGGCGTGTCGTTCTTCGTCGGCCTCGCGTTCATCGCGATCGGCTCCGGCCTGCTCAAGGCGAACATCTCGACGATGGTCGGCCACCTCTACGACGGTCCGAACGACCCGCGTCGCGACGGTGGCTTCACGATCTTCTACATGGGCATCAACCTCGGTGCCTTCGCCGCCCCGCTGGTCATCGGCACCGTCGGCCAGAGCGTCAACTGGCACCTCGGGTTCGCCCTCGCCGGCGTCGGCATGGCGCTCGGCCTGGGCCAGTTCCTGCTCGGCACCCGTCACCTGAGCGCCAAGAGCGACGTGGTGACCTCGCCGATCTCGGCGGCCGAGAAGAGCGCGATCTTCAAGAAGGCCGGCCTCTGGCTCGCCGTGGCCACGGTGTTCTACGCCGTCGTCGCGCTGACCGGTCACTTCACCATCAACTGGGCGATCTGGCCGCTGTCGATCGCGGGCATCGCGATCCCGGTGTTCGTCTTCGCCAAGGTGAAGCGCGACAAGGACCTCGACGAGACCGAGCAGTCCCGGATGAGCGGCTACATCTGGTTCTTCGTCGCCGCCGCCGTGTTCTGGATGATCTACGACCAGTCCGGCTCGACGCTGAGCATCTTCGCGGATGAGAACACCGCGTCCACGCTGTTCGGGTTCAACTTCCCGTCGACCTGGTTCCAGTCGCTGAACCCGCTGTACATCATGGCGCTGGCCCCGGTCTTCGCCTGGCTCTGGGTGGCCCTGTCCCGCAAGGGCAAGAACCCCAGCACCACCGTGAAGTTCGCCTTCGGTCTGCTGATGATCGGCGCGTCCTTCCTGGTCATGATGATGGCGATGGCCGCCGCCGCGGGCGGCACCAAGGTCACCCCGCTCTGGCTGGCCCTGGTCTACCTGGTCCAGACCGTCGGTGAGCTGACCCTCTCCCCGGTCGGCCTCTCCGTCACCACCAAGCTGGCCCCGGCGAAGTACGCCAGCCAGATGATGGGTGTCTGGTTCCTCGCCGTCACCGCCGGTGACTGCGTCGCGGCGATCTTCCAGCTGGTCCTGGGCGACAAGGTCGTCGGCTCCACCGGGTACTTCGCGGTCCAGGGCGCCATGGCCATCGTGGCCGGCATCGGGCTGGCGCTGTACCGCAAGAAGGTCGTGAAGCTGATGGGCGACGTGCACTGACGCCCAGCCGACCTGGCACTGCCTCCGGGGCCGGTGCGGATTCCTGAGATCCGCACCGGCCCCGGCCGTGTTTCCGGGCGCGCCCGCACGGGGCACCCGCACCGGTCCCGCCCGACCGGAAGCCGTTTTCCCGAGCGCGCCCGGCCCCTTTCTGCCTACGGTGTCCGGATGCCGACCGACACCCTCCCCCGCCAGCTCGCCCGCACCCGCCGCTTCACCCTGGGCGCCCCCGCCCACCCGGCCGTCTCCGCCGACGGCCGCACCGTGCTGTTCCTGCGCAGCCGGGCCGGCGACGACCCGGTCGGCTGCCTCTGGGCGCTGGACACCGCCACCGGCGGGGAGCGGCTGGTCGCCGATCCCGCGACGCTCGGCGATCCCGGCGGCGAAGTCCCCGAGGCCGAGCGCGTCCGCCGCGAACGGGCCCGGGTCCTGGGCACCGGCATCACCTCCTTCAGCACCGACGCCGCCGGCCGGCTCGCCGCCTTCGCCCTCGGCGGCGCACTCTGGCTCGCCGACACCACCGACGGCACCGTCCGGTGCGTCCCCACCGCCACCGCGGTGTACGACCCGCGCCTCGACCCGGCCGGCCGCCGGATCGCCTACGCCGGCGACGGCGCCCTGCGCGTGGTCGGGACGGACGGCGCCGACGACCGCGCGCTCGCCGAACCCGAGGCCCAGGAGGTCGCGTACGGGGTCGCCGACCACGTCGCCGCCGAGTCGATGTTCCGCACCCGCGGCCACTGGTGGTCCCCGGACGGCACCGGGCTGCTCGCGGCCCGGGTCGACGAACGTCCGCTCAGCCGCCTCCACCTCGCCGACCCGGCCAACCCGCAGCAGCGGCCGCGCGTCATCCGCTACCCGCTGGCCGGCACCGCCAACGCGGACGTCTCGCTCTGGCTGCTCGGCCTCGACGGCGGCCGTACCGAGGTCCGCTGGGACCGGGCGGCGTACGAGTACCTGCCCGCCGCCGGCTGGGACGGCCACGGCCCGTACGCCGCCGTGCAGAGCCGCGACCAGCGCACCGTCCGCACGCTCGCGATCGACCCGGACGGCACCACCCGGCTGCTCGCCGAGCAGCGCGACGAGCACTGGGTCGAGCTCGTCCCCGGCCTGCCGGCCCGCACCGCGGGCGGCGCACCGGTCGGCTCCGCCGACCACGGCGACACCCGGCACCTCACCGTCGACGGCAGGCCCGTCACCCCGGACGGGCTCCAGCTGCGCGCGGTGCTCGGGACGGACGGCGAGCGGGTGCTGTTCACCGCCACCGACGAGCCCACCGAGACCCACCTGTGGTGCTACGACCCCGCCGACGGCCTCCGGCGGCTGAGCGACGGGCCCGGCCTCCACACCGGCGTGCTGCGCGGCGGCACGCTCGTCCTCACCACCCGGCTGCCCGGAGCCCCCGCCGGCCGGACCACCGTCCGGCGCGACGGCCGGCCGGCGCTCCCGGTGGCCTCGTACGCGCAGCCGCCCGTCCTCGCCGCACGCCCCGAACCGCTCCGCCTCGGCCCGCGCGAGCTGCGCGCCGCGCTCTTCCTGCCGGCCGGCCACCGCCCCGGGGACGGCCCGCTGCCCGTCCTGCTCGACCCGTACGGCGGGTCCGCGCTGCAGAAGGTCACCACCGGCGGCGCCTGGTGGGACCTCGTCTCGCAGTGGTTCGCCGACCAGGGCTTCGCCGTCCTGGCCGTCGACGGCCGCGGCACCCCGGGGCGCGGCCCCCGCTGGGAGAAGGAGATCTTCGGGGACAAGGCCACCCCGGCCCTGGAGGACCAGGTCGAGGCCCTGCACGCGGCCGCCCGCCTGCGGCCCGGGCTGCTCGACCTCGACCGGGTCGCCATCCGCGGCTGGTCCTACGGCGGCTACCTCGCCGCGCTCGCCGTCCTGCGGCGCCCGGACGTCTTCCACGCCGCCGTCGCCGGGGCGGCCCCCACCGACCAGCGGCTCTACGACACCCACTGGCAGGAGCGATTCCTCGGCCACCCGGACGAGCACCCCGGGCGCTACGACGCCTGCTCGCTGATCGGTGACGCGCCCGCGCTGCGCCGACCGCTGCTGCTGGTCCACGGCCTCGCCGACGACAACGTGTTCCCCGTGCACGCCCTGCGGCTCTCCGCCGCCCTGCTCGCCGCCGGCCGCCCGCACGAGCTCCTGCCGCTCGGCGGCACCACCCACACGCCCGCCGACGAGGTGGTGGCGGAGAACCTCCACCACCACCAGCTGGAGTTCCTGAAGCGTTCCCTGGGCCTCTCCTGACCGGCGCTCCCCCGCGCCCCGCCCGGGGCGCGGGGGCCGCGGCTCAGACCTCCCGCACGCCCGCCCGCCAGACCGCCGCCGTCAGCGGCACGCCCGGCCGGTAGGCGAGGTGGACGTGCGAGGGCGCGTCCAGCAGCTGGAGGTCGGCCCGGGCGCCCACCGACACCGTCCCGACGTCCGAGCGCCGCAGCGCGTGCGCACCGCCCGCGGTGGCGGCCCAGACCGCCTCGTCCGGCGTCATCCCCATCTCCCGCACCGCGACCGCGATGCAGAACGCCATCGAACTGGTGAAGCTGGAGCCGGGGTTGCAGTCGGTCGAGAGCGCGACCACGGCGCCCGCGTCGAGCAGTCGGCGTGCGTCCGGGTAGGCGGCGCGGGTGGAGAACTCCGCGCCGGGCAGCAGGGTGGCCACCGTCGCCGAACCGGCCAGCGCGGCCACGTCCTCGTCCGTCAGATGGGTGCAGTGGTCGGCGGAGGCCGCCCCCAGCTCGACGGCGAGCTGCACGCCCGGCCCGTAGGAGAGCTGGTTGGCGTGCACCCGGGGGGTGAGCCCGCGCTCGATCCCGGCGGTCAGGACGGCCCGCGCCTGGTCGCCGTCGAAGGCGCCGTTCTCGCAGAACACGTCGACCCAACGGGCGTACGGCGCACAGGCGTCCAGCATGTCGCCGGTGACCAGGTCGACGTAGCCGGCCGGGTCGTCGGCGTACTCCGGGGCGACGACGTGGGCGCCGAGGTAGGTGGTCTCGGGGGTGTAGGAGGCGGCGATCCGCAGCGCCCGGGCCTCGTCCTGGACGGTCAGCCCGTAGCCCGACTTGCACTCGATCGCGGTGGTGCCCTGCCGCAGTGCCTCGCGGACGAACCGGGCCAGGTTGGCGTCGAGTTCGGCGTCGCTCGCGGCCCGGGTGGCGGCCACCGTGGTGCGGATGCCCCCGGCGCTGTACGACTGGCCGGACATCCGGGCGTTGAACTCGGCGGTGCGGTCACCCGCGAAGACCAGGTGGGCGTGCGAGTCGACGAAGCCCGGCAGCAGCGCCCGGCCCGCGGCGTCGAAGCGCTCGTCGGCGGCCGGCGCCTCGGCGGCCGGGCCGACCCAGGCGATCGTGCCGTCGTCGACCACCACGGCCGCGTCGGTGAGCAGGCCGAGCGGCCCGGTACCGTGCGCGGGGTCGTTGGTGACCAGGCTTCCGATGCCGGTGATCAGGGTGCTCGGCATACCGGCGGTCTTCGGGCTGCTCGGGGTGCTCACGTGGGACCTTTCACGAACGAAATGGACCCGGGGGCGGGCGGGATCGGTCCCCGCCCGCCCCCGGAGTTGAGGGAGGTTCGACGGCTCAGCAGCTCAGCGCGGCGATCGCCGAGTGCAGGGCCCCCGGGACGTCCGGCACCAGCTGGTGCACGCCGTCCCTGACCACGTGCCGGCCACCGACGACCACGTGCCGCACGTCGGCGGCCGAGGCGGCGAACACCGCGATCTCGGCGCCGAGCCGGGGCGGCGGCCCCGCGGTGCGCACCGAGTCCAGCGCGATCACGGTGAAGTCGGCCAGCGAGCCGGCCTCGACCCGCCCGGCCTCCGGCCAGCCGAGCGAGGCGTGCCCGTCCTCCGTGCCGGCCCGCAGCAGCGCGTTCGCCGTCCAGTGCCCCCGCGTGCGGGTGCGCAGCCGCTCGTCCAGCTCCAGTGCCCGGGCCTCCTCGAACGGGTCGATGACGGCGTGGCTGTCGCTGCCGAGGGTGACCGGGCAGCCGGCCGAGGCCAGCTGGCGGGCCGGGCCGATGCCGTCCGCGAGGTCCCGCTCGGTGGTGGGACACATGCAGATGACGGTCGAGGAGTCGGTGAGGAGCTTGACGTCCTCCTCGGTGAGGTGGGTGGCGTGCACGGCGGAGGTGCGCGGCCCCAGGGCGCCGTGGTCGGCGAGCAGCCGGGTCGGGGTGACGCCGTGCGCGTTGAGGCAGGCGTCGTTCTCGGCGGTCTGCTCGGAGAGGTGGACGTGCAACGGGGCCTTGCGCATCGCCGACCAGTGCGCGACGGTGCCGAGCTGCTCGGCCGGTACCGCCCGCACCGAGTGGATCGCGGCGCCGATCCGGGCGTGCTCGCGCGGCTTCAGCGCGGCGGCGCGCTCGGCCCAGGCGTCGGCGTCGCCGTCGCTGAACCGCAGCTGCGGCTTGGTCGGCTCGGCGCCGAATCCGGAGGACAGGTAGCAGGTGTCCAGCAGGGTGATCCGGATGCCGGCCCGGGACGCGGCCTCGATCAGCGCCTCGCCCATCGCGTTCGGGTCGTCGTAGCGGACGCCGCCGGGGGCGTGGTGCAGGTAGTGGAACTCCCCGACCGCGGTGATCCCCGCCAGCGCCATCTCGGCGTAGACGGCGGTGGCGAGCTCCAGGTAGCTGTCCGGGTCGAGCGCGGTGGCGAACCGGTACATGGTGTCGCGCCACGTCCAGAAGGTGCCGGAGCCGACCTGGACGTTGCCGCGCAGCGCCCGGTGGAAGGCGTGCGAGTGCGCGTTGGCCTGGCCGGGCAGCAGCAGCCCCTCCAGCCGGACGGCACCGGGCGGGCAGGGCCCGCTGTCCGGCGTCACGTCGGTGATCCGGCCGCCGGCGCCGGTGGCGATCAGCACGTCCTGCTCGACCACCGGCCCGTTGACGTGCGGCAGCCAGGCGTACTGCGCCCAGAAAGTTGTCGTTTGCGCGCCTCCGGCACGGCCTACTGACACGCCAGGTCCTCCAGTACGTCGGCGAGGGCGGCGACGCCGGCCAGGCAGTCGGCCGTCTCGGCGTGTTCGGCCGGGGAGTGCGAGACACCGCTCGGGTTACGTACGAACAGCATGGCGGTCGGGACCGCCGATGCCAGGATTCCGGCGTCGTGTCCTGCGCCGGTGGGCAGCACCGGCACGCCGCCGGGGGTGCCGGTCCGGTTGAGCCGCCGGGCGAGCCGGTCGCGCAGCGGCCCGTCGAAGTCCACCACCGGGGTGTAGGACTCGCGGGTCAGCTGCACACGGACGCCGTCGCGCTCGCCGCGCTCGTACGCGGCGCGCTCGATCTCCTCGACCAGGCCGGTGAGCGTCGCCTCGTCGGCGGCCCGGGAGTCCAGCCAGCCGCGGACCAGCGAGGCGATCGCGTTGGTGCCGTTGGGCTCGACGGCGACCTTGCCGAAGGTGGCCAGGGCGCCCGCCAGCTTCGCCTTCTTCCGCGCGGAGAGCACGGTGTTGGCGTAGGTGAGCATCGGGTCGCGGCGGTCCTCGATCCGGGTGGTGCCGGCGTGGTTGGCCTCGCCGTGGAAGTCGAACCGCCAGCGGCCGTGCGGCCAGATCGCGCTGGCCACGCCGACCGGCTGGTCCTCGGCCAGGTAGCGGCCCTGCTCGACGTGGAGTTCGACGAAGGCGCCGATCCGGGCCAGCCGGTCGTCGTCCGCGCCGATCGCGGCCGGGTTGTAGCCGGCCTTCTCCATCGCGTCGGGCAGCCGGACGCCGTCGGCGTCGCGCAGCTCGTACGCGGCCTCCCTGCCGAGCACGCCGGCGGTGAGACGGGAGCCGATGCAGGCCACGCCGAACCGGGCGCCCTCCTCGTCGCCGAAGTTGACGATCGCCAGCGGCCGGGTGAGCGCGGCGTTCCTGCTGCGCAGTTCGTCGAGCGCGGCGAAGGAGGAGACCACGCCGAGCGGACCGTCGTAGGCGCCGCCGTCCGGGACGGAGTCCAGGTGGGAGCCGGTGACGACCGCGTCGCCGGCGGCCGGGTCACCGAGCCAGGCCCACTGGTTGCCGTTGCGGTCCAGCTCGTAGGTCAGGCCGCGCTTGCGGGCCTGCTCCTCGAACCAGGCCCGGCACTCGGCGTCCGCGGAGTTCCAGGCGAAGCGGCGGTAGCCGCCGGAGGCGGCGGAGCGGCCCACGGGGAGCAGCTCCGCCCACATCTCTTCGAAGCTCACAGCTCACCCATCGGGATGCGCACGCCACGCTCGGCGGCGACCTCGTCGGCCCGGTCGTAGCCGGCGTCGACGTGCCGGATGACGCCCATGCCCGGGTCGTTGGTGAGCACCCGGCGGATCTTCTCGCCGGCCAGCGGGGTGCCGTCGGCCACCGTGACCTGGCCCGCGTGGATCGAGCGGCCGATGCCGACGCCGCCGCCGTGGTGGATCGAGACCCAGGACGCGCCGGAGGCGACGTTGACCATGGCGTTGAGCAGCGGCCAGTCGGCGATCGCGTCGGAGCCGTCCAGCATCGCCTCGGTCTCCCGGTACGGGGAGGCCACCGAGCCGCAGTCCAGGTGGTCGCGGCCGATCACGATCGGCGCGGACAGCTCGCCGGAGGCGACCATGTCGTTGAAGCGCTCGCCGGCCTTGTCGCGCTCGCCGTAGCCGAGCCAGCAGATGCGCGCCGGAAGGCCCTGGAAGTGCACCTTCTCCTGGGCCATCTTGATCCAGCGGTGCAGCGACTCGTTCTCCGGGAAGAGGTCGAGCACGGCCTTGTCGGTCTTGTGGATGTCCTGGGGGTCGCCGGACAGGGCGGCCCAGCGGAACGGGCCCTTGCCCTCGCAGAACAGCGGGCGGATGTACGCGGGGACGAAGCCGGGGAAGGCGAAGGCGCGGTCGTAACCGGCCAGCTGGGCCTCGCCGCGGATCGAGTTGCCGTAGTCGAACACCTCGGCGCCGCGGTCCTGGAAGCCGACCATCGCCTCGACGTGCTTGGCCATCGACTCACGCGAGCGCTGGGTGAACTCGGCGGGCTTCTCGGCCGCGTACGTCGCCATGTCGTCGAAGGCGACGCCGAGCGGCAGGTAGCTCAGCGGGTCGTGGGCGCTGGTCTGGTCGGTGACGATGTCGATCGGCGCGTCCATCGCGAGCAGCTGCGGGAACAGCTCGGCGGCGTTGCCCAGCAGGCCGATGGAGAGCGGCTGCTTCTTGTCGCGGGCGGCGGTGGCCAGCTCCAGCGCGTGCGAGAGGTTCTTGGCCTCGACGTCCAGGTAGCGGTGCTCGATGCGGCGGGAGATCCGGGACGGGTCGCAGTCGATGCAGATCGCCACGCCGCCGTTCATGGTGACGGCCAGCGGCTGGGCGCCGCCCATCCCGCCGAGGCCGGCGGTGAGGGTGATCGTCCCCTCCAGCGTGCCGTTGAACCGCTTGTTGGCGACGGCCGCGAAGGTCTCGTAGGTGCCCTGGAGGATGCCCTGGGTGCCGATGTAGATCCACGACCCGGCGGTCATCTGCCCGTACATGGTGAGCCCGAGGCTCTCCAGCCGGCGGAACTCCTCCCAGTTGGCCCAGTCGCCGACCAGGTTGGAGTTGGCGATCAGGACCCGCGGCGCCCACTCGTGCGTCTGCATGACGCCGACCGGCCGCCCGGACTGGACCAGCATGGTCTCGTCCTGCTTCAGCCCCTGCAGCGTCTTCACCATGGCGTCGAAGGAACGCCAGTCGCGCGCCGCCTTGCCGGTGCCGCCGTAGACGACCAGCTTCGACGGGTGCTCGGCCACCTCGGGGTCGAGGTTGTTCATCAGCATCCGCAGGGCCGCCTCCTGCTGCCACCCCTGCGTCGTCAGCGCCGTACCCCGCGCCGCACGCACCTCACGCGGCCCGCTTGCCTGCTGCTGCACCATGTCACGGCCTCCCTGCGGATGAATTCATTCAGACTCTACTCGGCTGAATATATCCAATCATTCAGCTTCCGGCCAAACCTCGGAGCCATCCGATCAGCACCCGCACGTTCTGCCCCCGAGCGCTACCCTGAACCCGGCGAACACCAGCCACTCGGCCCAGCGCCGACGAACGGAGGACGCGATGACGGCCATCACCGTGCGACCCGGGAGACTCCGTGACGCCGCCGAGGAGATCGAACGGAGCACCGGCCTCCGCGCGCAGATCATCGGAGGATCCCTGGTGATGTCCCCGGCCCGCCGTGGCAAGCATGCGGGAACAGTGCGCCTGCTGCGCGATCAGCTCATCCCTCAACTTCCCAAGAGCCTTGGCGCATAAGAGGTTTCGTCGATCTTCATGCCGGAGAACGAGGAAGACTACGTGACACCCGACCTGGTCGCCCTCCCCGTCGATTGGGACCGTGACGACAAGTGACTGGCCGACCCGCGCGACGCCGCCCTCGCCATGGAGGTCATCTCCAACTCCGAGGGCGCCCAGGCCGTGGCCACCAAGACGGACTGGTACGCCACCGCCGGCGTCGCCACCCTGCTCGCGGTCGACCCGCGCAAGGGCGTCTGGACGCCCTACACCCACCCCCGCGACGGCGCCTACCGGGGCGTGCCGCACGGGAAGTACGGCGAGCCCGTGCCACTCGCCTCACCCCTGCCGCCGGCGCTGAACACCGACGACCTGCCGCTCTACGCCCCCCGCCGCTGACGCGCCCTCACGCCGCAGCGCCGCCGTCCCAGTCGATGCCGATCTCGGCGAGCCAGCGGCGGTCCTCGTCGTCGGGGGTGGCCGGGCGGGGCGGGCGGGGGATCTCCTGGACGGGGCCGAGGCCGTACCTCTCGGCCGCGGCGGCCGCGCCGGCGTCGGGTTCGATGACGCCGACATGGACGGCGCTCTCGTCACCCGGGTCGAGGACGGTCAGTTCGGGTCCGGGCAGACGGCGCAGGGTGACGCGCCGTCCGCAGGCGGGGCAGGACCATTCGTCGGCACCGGAGGCGAGCCGGCCGACGAACTTCATCTCGTGGATCACGCGCATGGCGGCACCCCCTGACAGGGTGATACCCGCTCTGGGCGGATCGCCAACGTGACGGTACGGTCACTGACGCGCGCAGAAGCGCCGACACCGGGCGGGAACGATCGGGGAGGGGCCGCAATGGGCCGCGAGTGGAGCGTCGAGGAGAGCGTCACGGTGGCGGCCGGGCCGGCCGCCGCGTACCGGGCCGTCAGCGAGGTGCGCCGGACGGGCGAGTGGAGCCCGGAGTGCCGCGCGGTCTGGGCCCGCCGGGGGTCACTCCGGGCGGGCGAGCGGTTCGTCGGGTTCAACCGCCGCGGGCTCTTCGTCTGGTTCACCACCTGCCGGGTGACGGTCGCCGATCCGGACCGTGAATTCGCCTTCCGGGTCGACTCGTTCGGGATCCCCATCGCCGAGTGGGGCTACCGCTTCGCGGCAGACGGGAACGGCGGGACGACGGTCACCGAGTACTGGCGGGACCTGCGCACCGGGCGCAGCGCGCCGTTCGCCGAGCTGCTCGGCAAGGTCTTCACCGGGGTCTCCCCGGAGCGGCGGCCCGCGGCCAACCGGGCCGGCATGCGCGCCACCCTGGACCGGCTGCGGAACGCCCTCGCCGGCTGACCGTCCGGCCGCCGCCGGCCGCTCCGGGCCCCTTCTACTCCGGGCCCCTTCTACTCCAGGAGGAGACCGCGCGCCCTACTCCAGGAACAGACCGCGCGCCGCCGCCGACTGTTCGATCGCCTCCAACCGGGCCTCCGCACCGGGGAGTTCGTCACACATGGTCTGCAACAGCACCCGGCCGAGCATCATCGGCGCGCAGGCGGTGTCGAAGACGAGCCCAGTGCCGACGGCGGCCGGCAGCATCAGGTCGGAGAGCTTGGCGACCGGCGCGAACGCGCTGTCGGCGACGGTGAGGACGGTCAGCCCGCACTCCCGGGCCACCGCCAGGGCGTCCATCAGCTCGCGCGGGTAGCGCGGCAGCGCGAAGCAGAGCAGGGCGCTGGCACCGGCCGCGGCGGCCTGTTCGAGCCGGTCGGCGAGCATGCTGCCGCCCTCGTCGAGGAGCCGGATGTCGGGGTGCACCTTGGCCGCGAAGTAGGCGAAGCCGCGGGCCTGGGCGGAGGCGGCCCGCAGGCCGAGGACGGGCAGCGGGCGGGAGGCGGCGAGGAGGCGGGCGGCGCGGGTGATCGGCTCGGGGTCGGCGAGGAGGTCGGCGAGCAGCCGCAAGTGCTCGATCTCGGCGAGGACGGCCTGCTGGTGCTCGTTGCGGACGGCGTCGGCCGGGGTCTCGGGGGCGGCCGACTCGCCCGCGCCCAGTTCGCGCAGCTGCCTGCGCAGCGCCGGGTAGCCGTCGTAGCCGAGGGCGACCGCGAAGCGGGTGACGGAGGGCTGGCTGACCCCGGCCAGCTCGGCGACCTCGACGCTGGAGAGGAACGGCGCCTCGGTGGCGTGCCGGACCAGCGAGTGCGCGATCCGGCGCTGGGTGGGGGTGAGCCGGTGGCCCTCGAAGAGCTGGAGCAGCCGGGCGGAGGGGCCGACCGTGCCGGTGTCGTCGGTGGCGGTCATCAGCGGTACCTCCGGGTGCGAGCTGTTCGGACGACGACTGTGCAGCAGTGGGCGGCCGCTGGCAAAGACGTCTCGTACGCCGGGACGCCGGATGAGACGTCCCGAGGGGCGGGACGGGCTTTCCCCGGACCCTCGGGGTGACCCTGATTTCCCCCTGAGTCCGCCCGGATTACCGTGCGGACGGATGGACCGCGGAGGCCTCGCGGTCCCAGGCTGATAGCCATGAACACTCGCCAGGACGAACTGCGCCGCGACCTCGACGCCACCCTGCAGGCCCGCAAGGAACTCGGCAAGGAGTACGAGCCCGAGCTGGTCGACTCGTTCCTGACCCGGCTGGAGTCCCGGCTGGACGCCCGCCTCGACGCGCGGGTGGAGCGCCGGGTCGCCGAGCGGCTCGACGACTACGGGCCGGCCGAGCACCTGCGCCGCCGGGGCGGCCGCTCCGGCACGAGGCTGCCGATGGCCTCGCTGGTCCTGGGCATCCCGCTGACCGCCATCGCGACCAACGGCGGGAGCAACGACTTCACCGGCCTGGTGGGCCTGGTGGTCTGCTGGACCGGGATCGTCGGGGTCAACGTCGCGGCCGCCCTGGGCAACCGGCGGGAGGACCGTCGGCCGAAGCAGCCGCGGAGCGAGTGGGACTGATCCCACCCGCCCCGCGACATCGTGCTTCGTCCGTCGGTCTCCGACCGTCGGGCTCCGGCCGTCAGGCCAGCGGACCGGTGACCTGCTCGACCGCCTGCACCAGCGCGCCGGAGGCGACCAGCGCGGCGGCGGCCTCCAGGTCCGGCGAGAGGAAGCGGTCGCGGCCGGCACCGCCGACCCCGGCCTCCCGGGCGGCGGCCATCGCCGCGGCGGTGGCGGGGGCCACCGTGCCGCTGGCGTCGGCCTGCTGGCGGATCTCCAGCGCGCGGGCGGCGGCGGTGAGCTCGACGGCGAGGATCCGGCCGAGGTTCTCGACCGCCTGGCGCAGCTTGCGGGCGGCGGACCAGCCCATCGAGACGTGGTCCTCCTGCATCGCCGAGGACGGGATCGAGTCGACCGAGGCCGGAACCGCGAGCCGCTTGTTCTCGCTGACCAGTGCCGCCTGGGTGTACTGGGCGATCATCAGGCCGGAGTCCACGCCCGGGTCGTCGGCCAGGAAGGCCGGCAGGCCGTGCGAACGGGCCTTGTCCAGCAGCCGGTCGGTGCGGCGCTCGGAGATCGAGCCGAGGTCGGCGGCGGCGATGGCGAGGAAGTCCAGCACGTACGCGACCGGGGCGCCGTGGAAGTTGCCGTTGGACTCGACGCGGCCGTCCGGCAGCACCACCGGGTTGTCGACGGAGGCGGCCAGCTCGCGGGAGGCGACCAGCGCGGCGTGGGCCAGGGTGTCGCGCCCGGCGCCGGCGACCTGCGGGGCGCAGCGGATCGAGTAGGCGTCCTGGACGCGCGGCGCGTCGTCCTGGTGGTGGCCGGTGAGGCCGGAGTCCTTGAGGACGGCCAGCATGTTGGCGGCGGAGAGCGCCTGGCCGGGGTGCGGGCGGATCGGGGCGTGCAGCTCGGGGGCGAGCACCTTGTCGGAGCCGAGCAGCGCCTCCAGGGTCATCGCGGCGGTGATGTCGGCGGTGGTGAACAGGCGCTGGAGGTCGGAGATGGCCATCACCAGCATGCCGAGCATGCCGTCGGTGCCATTGATGAGGGCCAGGCCCTCCTTCTCCAGCAGCTCGACCGGCTCGATGCCGGCCGCGGCGAGCAGCTCGCCGGCGGGCTTCTCGACGCCGTCGGGGCCGGTGGCCACGCCTTCGCCCATCAGGGCCAGCGCGCAGTGCGACAGCGGCGCGAGGTCGCCGGAGCAGCCGAGCGAGCCGAACTCGCGGACCACCGGGGTGATGCCGGCGTTGAGGATGGCGGCCATGGTCTGGGCGACGAGCGGGCGCACGCCGGTCCGGCCCGAGGCGAGCGTCTTCATCCGCAGGAACATCAGCGCGCGGACCACCTCGCGCTCCACCGCCGGGCCCATGCCGGCGGCGTGCGAGCGCACCAGCGAGCGCTGGAGCTGGGCGCGCAGCTCGGGGCTGATGTGCCGGACGGCGAGTGCGCCGAAGCCGGTGGAGACGCCGTAGACGGGGCGCGGTTCGGCGGCGAGGGCGTCGATCCGGGCCCGCGCGGCCGCCATCTCGGCGAGCGCGTCGGGGCCGATCTCGACCTTGGCGTTGCCACGGGCGACGGCCAGCACGTCCTCGGCGCTGACGTCGGCCTTGCCGACCTGGACGAGCGGCGCGTGGGGGGCCGCAGCACTGTGCATATCCATATACACCATCACATCAGGTGAATGAAGATATGACAACCGCCTGCGCCCATTCGGTCTCCGCGGACACTTCGCCGGTCAGCAGGATTTTCGGTTACCCCGGCCCGTGGCGCACGCTGTGGGGGTGACGAACGGCGCGGAGGTGGCGGGGCGATGACACGGGCGACGGCGCGACGGCGGGTCGTGCGACTGCGCGGGGACGTGCGCAGCACGCGGCCGGACGCGCTCGCGGCGGAGGAGCCGTTGGAGATCCGGCTCGGCGGCGAGCCGCTCACGGTGACCATGCGGACCCCGGGGCAGGACTTCGACCTGGTGGCCGGCTTCCTGGTCGGCGAGGGGCTGGTGCACACGACGGACGAACTGGCCGCGCTGCGCTACTGCGCCGGGACGGACGAGGCCGGCGCCAACACCTACAACGTGGTGGACGCGACGCTGCGCGGCGCCGGCACCGTCCCGCTCTCCGCCCACCGCAACCTGCTCACCACCAGCGCCTGCGGCCTCTGCGGCCGGGACACCGTGGACGCCGTCCGCACCCACGTCCGCCACCGGGTCGCGGACGACCCGCTGACCGTCCCGCCCGCCCTGCTGTACGGGCTGCCGGACGCCCTGCGGGCCGCGCAGCGCACCTTCGAGTCGACCGGCGGCCTGCACGCGGCCGGGCTGTTCGACGGCACGACCGGCGAGCTGCTCTGCGCCCGCGAGGACGTCGGCCGGCACAACGCGGTGGACAAGGTGGTCGGCTGGGCGCTGCGTGCCGGGCGGCTGCCGCTGACCGGGCACGTGCTGCTGGTCAGCGGGCGGGCGTCGTTCGAGCTGACCCAGAAGGCGGCGCTGGCGGGCATACCGCTGCTGGCCGCCGTCTCGGCACCGTCCTCGCTCGCGGTGGACCTCGCCGAGGAGCTGGGCCTGACCCTGGTCGGCTTCCTGCGCGGCGAGGGCGCCAACATCTACACCCGCCCGGACCGCATCACCGGCTAGCCGCCTCCCCGGCCGCCTCCGCCCGCAGCCTGCGGACCGTGGCCGGGGTCAGCCGCCGCCCCAGCACCTCCAGCGCCGCCTGCACCTCCGCCAGCGCCTGCGGGTCGTCGGTGCCGAGCGCGCGGGCGAGCGCGTCGTCCACGGTCGCGCTCGCGACCTCGACCCGCCGGGCCGAGACCTCCGGCGCGCGACGGACCAGCAGCCGCCGCCGGTCCCGGGGGTCGGCCTCGGTGACGACCGACCCGGCTTCGCGCAGCCTGGCCACCGCAGTGGACACCTGGCTCTGCGGCAGGCCGGTCCGCGCCGCGATCTCGCCGACCGCGCTGTCCGGATGCTCGTAGACGTCGCTCATCACGATCACCACCGAGCGGACACCGCTCTTGCGCCCGTCGCCCGCTCCGACCGGGATCGCGCCCTCCCCGATCCTCGCCAACGTCCGTCCGAGCAGCAGCAGTTCGACTCCGTTCATGGGGCCAAGGTACATCAACAGAGATGCATCGAAAATGATTCATCTATCTTGATGCATCTAAAAAGATGCTCTACGGTGGAGTCAACGGCGGCCGACCGGCCGCCCCGGGGAGGGACCCAGCCATGACCACCGCACTGCTCGACACCGCCGGCGCCCGCATCCACCACCAGGCCCAGGGCCGCGGCCCGGTCCTGGTGATCTCCCAGAGCGGCGAGGGCGACGCCGACCGCAGCGCCGACCTGGTGGCCCACCTGGCCGACCGGTACACCGTGGTGACGTACGACCGGCGCGGGCTCTCCCGCAGCCCCCTCGACCGGCCGGGCACGACCCCGACCGTCGAGGAGCACGCCGACGACGTCCACCGGCTGCTCGCCGCCGTCACCGACCGGCCCGCCCTGATGCTCGGCTGCAGCTTCGGCGCCCTGGTCGGGCTCCAGCTCGCCCACGACCACCCCGGACGGCTGCACACCCTGATCGCCCACGAGCCCGCCGCCCCGGCCCTCCTGCCGGAGGAGGAGCGCGCCCGGGCCGTCGCCGCACTGGCCGGGATGCAGGACACCTTCCACCGGGACGGCTGGCGGGCGGCGCTGCACGGGGTGATGGCCGCCACCGGGATCGCCTCCCACCAGGACCGAGAGCCCGGGGCGAGCCCGCAGTCGTTCGGGCCCGAGCGCGAGGCCAACTTCAGCACCTTCCTCGCCCACGACCTGACCACCGTGCGCCGCAGCGCCTTCGGGCCCGGCCAGGCCGACGCGCTCGCCGCCGGGCCGACCCGGGTGGTGCCCGTCATCGGCGCGGCCACCGACCCGACGGTCTACAGCTACCGCTGCGCCGAGGTGCTCGCCGGACGGCTCGGCACGGACCTCGCCCGCCTCCCCGGCGGCCACAACGGCAACCTGACCCACCCCCGGGCGTTCGCCGCAGAGCTCCACGAGCTGCTGGCCGCGGCACTCCGGGAGGGCTGAGCCCCGGCCGGGCACGGAGTGGGCACCCCGTGCCCGAACAAGGAAAGACGAGACGTATCGTTTCGCCGGACCCCTATCATGTAGCCATGACCCGCAGCAGCACACCCGACCCGGCCCGCCGCAGCGAGCGGTCCCGCAAGGCCGTCCTCACCGCCGCCGCCGAACTGGTCGCCGAGGTCGGCTTCGGCAAACTCACCATCGAGGCGATCGCCGCCCGCGCCGGCGTCGGCAAGCAGACCATCTACCGGTGGTGGCCCTCCAAGGGCGCGGTCGTCTTCGACGCCTTCCAGGCCGCCAACGAGGACGCCTCCGGCAGCCTCGCCCTCCCCGACACCGGCGACCTCGCCGCCGACCTGCGCACCGTCCTGCGGCCGACCGCCGACCAGCTCGCCGACCCCGCCTTCGACAACACCGGCCGCGGCCTGGTCTCGGAGTGCCTGCTCGACCCCGCCCTGCTCCGCGAGTACCGCGAACGCCTGATGGACCCGCTGCTGGAGGCCACCCGCGACCGCCTGCGCACCGCCCGCGCGGCCGGCCGGATCGCCGACGACGCCGACCTCGACCTCGCCGTCGAACTCCTCTACGGCCCGATGTACTACCGCTGGCTGCACGGCCTGGGCCCGCTCGACCACGCGTACGCGGACCGCGTCGTGGAGGCGGTCCTGCGCGCGCTCAAGGCCTGACACCGGACCGCCGCGGACACCCGGCCGGGGCCCGCGGCGGCCCGCCGGCTAGCGGCGGCTGCGGCGGACCAGCACCACGACCACCACGACGAGCAGGACGAGCAGCACCACCGCCACCAGCCCGCCGATGAGCTTTCCTATGAGCTTGTCGAAGAAGCCCTTCTTCTTCTTTTTCTTCGACTTGTCCTTGGACCCGGCCAGCTGGGTGTCGTGCCGGTCGGCGGCCGGGGCCGGAGCCGCGGCGGGCGCGGCGGCCGGGGCGCCCTGGGCCGCGGTGCCCTGGAGGACGGTGCCCACCGCGGCGGCGCGCGGCGCGGCCTGGGCGGCCGAGGCCGCCGGCGCGGTGGCGAGTGCGGCGCCGCCGAAAGCGAGCATCGCGGACAGGACAAGGCTCGTCAGACGAGCACGCATGGTGTGACCCCCGAATCCGGCGGGCCCCCTTGGCCCGCCGACCGCGGACACCATCCCATGCCCGCCCGGCCCCCCGGTAGCCTCCGACCAGGACCGTGACCGCCCCGGTACACCCCGGTCGACGGATCGGGAACGGGCTTACCCCGGCGGCGGGGAGGCCGGGCCGGACAGGGCCACGGCGACCAGGGCGCGCATGGCGCAGGCCGCCTGGCCCAGCGGGAGGGTGGCGTCGTCGGCGAAGAGCTCGACCAGCCAGCCGCCCGCCGCGTTCTGGCCGCCGGCGCCGATCATGCCCCGGTAGCCGGAGACGACCAGCATGGCCTCCTCGGCCGGGTCGTTGCCCGCGGCGCCGGCGCGCAGGGCGAAGGCGCCGCCGCGGACGGCCCGCCGGGTCATCGGGTAGTGCCGCAGGTCGAAGACGGCGTCGGGGGCCTCGATCTGCGCCCGCTGGGTCTCCGCCCGGCTGCTGCTGGGGCCGCTGGTCATCCGGTAGACGGCGTGCTGCGCCGTCCGCATCAGCTGCGAGCCGGGCGGCACGTAGGAGACCCACCAGCCGACCGCGTCCAGCAGCCGGGCCGAGGTCTCCGCGACGACGGCCAGCTTGCCGATGGTGTCGGCGGGGTGGACCGAGCGGGCCGAGCCGTGCTGGTCGAGGGCGGCGAGCACGGTGGTGAGCAGCTGGCCCGGGTCGGCACTGTGCGCGGCCCCGCGGAACCGCCGCCGGTCGCCGGCCCCGGCCCGGCCGGCGCCGCGGCCGCGGGCGTCGGCCCGGTGGTGCGGGTCGGCGGCGTCGGCGAGCAGCACGGTCGGGTCGGGCGCGAAGCCGGGCCCGTGGCTGCGTCCGGCGACCACCGGGTGGGCGGAGCGGGCGGCCTTGGCCCGGTACTGGGCGGCGTCGGCGAGCCGGAAGAGCCGGTCGGCGGTGGTGACCGGGCCGATCGAGTCCCCGGTGGAGGCGACCCCGCAGGCGACGCCCTCGCCCTCGGCGAGCGCGAGGGCCCGGGCGCACAGCTCCTCGGCGACGGCGACCACCTCGTCGGCCTTCTGCCCTTCGACCAGCAGGCAGAACTCGTCGCCGCCGAGCCGGGCGGCGAGGCTGCCGGGCAGCTTGGCGGCGGCCAGCGACAGCTGGTGGGCGAAGCGTTCCAGCAGCCGGTCGCCCATCTCGTGGCCGAGCTGGTCGTTGACCCGTTTGAGGCCGTTGACGTCGCAGACCACCAGCGAGACGACCGTGTTGTCCCGGTTGTGCGCCTCCAGCGCGCTCTCCAGCCGGGCGTCCACCGCACGCCGGTTGGCCAGGCCGGTGAGCGGGTCGGAGAAGGCGAGCTTGCGCAGGTCGGCGAGGCGCTCGGTCTGGGCGAGGCCGGCCGAGATCTGGGCGGCTAGCAGGGTGGCGTAGTCGGCGTCGGCCTCGGTGAACTCCGGGGTGCCCACGGTCCGGGCCAGGTACAGCTCGCCCCACGCCTGCCCGTGCAGCACGATCGGGGCGACGACGCAGCAGGCCCGTCCGCGCCGGCGCAGCGCCGCGGCGCGCTCCTGGCAGTACGCGCCCGCCGTGGGATGCGAGTGCCCGGCGTGCGGTTCGGAGTCCTCGGCGCTCTGCAGCCACGCGCGCGGGAGGCGGCCGGTGGTCCAGCGCTCCTCCAGGTAGGTGACGATCTCGGGGAAGTCGGCCACCGGGTAGGACTCGTCCTCCGGCAGCTCCTCCTCCCCGGGCGCCAGCTCCCCGTGGTTGACCAGGACCCTCAGCCGGCCCGACTCGCGGTCCCAGACCGAGACGGCGGCCATGGTGGCGCCGAGCGCCTCGGTGGCACGGGCGGCGGCGGCCCGGACGGCCTCCAGCGGGGTGAGGGCGCCCGCCATGTCCTGCGCGAGCTCGACCACGGACTTCAGCCGCAGGTCAGGGGCGGCCGGCTGCTGCGGCCGGTCGCTGTCGCAGCCGCGGTCCGTCACGATCGCCTCACTGCTCACCGGCTCGCCTCGCTCCCTGTGCTCGGTGCTGACCGGCCCCGCGGCACGCCGCCGGGGCCCGCGCCCGCCGGGGAAGCTCTACCCATCCGGCCGCTTGCACCAAGACTATGGCGGTTTCATTCGGTTATGCCCCGTTTGCCGGGAAGGATCCGCGCGGCCGTACAGGGTTCAACCGTTCGGCCACCCCGGCCGACACGCCGGAGTGCGCGCCGGGCCGACCCGCCGGAGCCGTGCCCCGTTCCGATGCGCCGCCGTCACACCGCGGGCCGCCACACCGCAGGCCGACGCACCGCGGGCCGACGCACCGCCGTCACGCCCGGTCGCCGACTACTCCGGACGACGACGCCGCGACAGCAGCCACGGCTCGACCAGCCCGAGCCCGCGCACCGGGCGGCGCCACATCGGCTGGAGGTTGAACCGGTGCCCGGCGTCCGGCCCCGGGACCGGCAGCCCGGAGGCGGGCATTCCGGCGGCGGCCGACAGCGCGTCGGCGAGGCCCGGCCCGTCCGCGTCGGCCGGGGCGACGCTGCCGTTCTGCTCCAGCGCGACGGCGAAGTCGCCGTCGATCAGCACCGCGTCCTTGGGCGCGATCGAGGTGAGCCGGCTGGCCAGGTTGACGGTGGTGCCGAAGACGTCGCCCATCCGCGAGGTCACGGTCCCGAAGGCCATGCCGACCCGCAGCGCGGGGATGGAGTCGTCCTCGGCCAGCGCCTCGATCAGGGAGAGCGCGATCTCTGCCGCGGTGACCGGGTCCTCGGAGACGTAGAGGATCTCGTCGCCCAGGGTCTTGATCACCCGGCCGCCCTGGCCGGCGATCAGGTCGGAGCAGGTGTTCTCGAAGGTCTCGACCAGCTCGCCGAGCTCCTCCTCCTCCAGCCGGCGGGAGAGCCGGGTGAAGCCGACCAGGTCGGCGAAGCCGACGGCGAGGCGGCCGCTGGTGATCTCGGTGTCCTCGGCGGCCTGCACGACCCGGCCGGTGACGGCGGCCAGCTGCCGGCGCCAGACGTAGACCAGGAACTGCTCCAGCTCCGGGAGCAGCAGCTCGACCAGCGGGTACGCGACCTCGGCGCGGGTCAGACCGGGTTCGACGGACTGGGTGAGGTTCTCCAGGAAGGTGTCCATCTGCCACCCGGCCAGCCGGGCGGTGGTCTGTCCGGTGGACCGCGCCACCTGGATCGCCATCGACTCGCTGAGCAGGCCCGACTCCACCAGCCCGGCCAGCCGGCGCAGCGCGATCACGTCGCCGTCGGTCAGCGCCCTGGACTGCCCGATGTCCGGGAAGCCCATCGCCCGCCAGAAGCGGGTGGCGAGCTCCATCGGGACGTCGGCGGCGCGCGCGGCCTGGTACGGGGTGTAGCGGCGCGGCGCGTCCAGGATCAGGCGTTCCAGGTCGAGCGCGACCGTCTGGTCGTGGTTGCCCGCCGTTCCGCCGCTGCTGCCGTCCTCTGCCACCGGTCCGTCCCCGTGCGGTTGCCGCACTTGCCTCGTGTCCTGCCTGCCCGGGCGCGCCCGCCACCCGGGGCAGTGGCGCGCCTCACACTGCTGCCAGGTGGAATGTTCGCACGGAATCCCGCGATCCGGGGCATCCGCCCGGGTCAAGGGGAGGTGAAGAGTGCCGCTCAGCGCGGCTCGGGGCGCACGTGCACGACGTCTCCCGCGCCGACCGCCTGCCGGGCGCCGTCGGGGGTGCGGACCACCAGCCGGCCGTCGCCGTCGACCGCCACCGCCTCGCCGAGCAGCTCGCGGTCCCCGGGCAGGTGGACCCTGACCTCCCGGCCGAGGGTGGTGCAGCGGTCCGCGTACGCACGCAGCAGGCCGCTGGCGTGCGGGTCGCCCGCGGCGGCCGTCCACTCCGTGTAGAGGCCGCCGAACTCGCGCAGCAGGGCGCGCAGCAGGGTGGCCCGGTCGGTGACGGCCGCGCCGGCCAGCGCCAGCGAGGCGGCGGCGGGGACGGGCAGCTCGGCCTCCCGCAGCGACACGTTGACGCCCAGGCCCGCGACCACCGCGCCGCCGCCGAGCTCCGTGAGGATGCCGCCGAGCTTGCGCTCCGCACCGCCGATCACGACCTGGAGGTCGTTGGGCCACTTCAGGCCCACCTCGACCTCGGCGACCCGGCTCAGCGTGCTGGCCGCGGCGACGCCGACCAGGATCGGCAACCAGCCGTACCTCTCGACGGGTACCTCGTCCGGGCGAAGCAGGACGGAGAGGAAGATCCCGGAGCGGGCCGGCGCCGTCCACTGCCGCTCCAGCCGCCCGCGCCCGGCGCTCTGCGCCTCGGCGACCAGCACGGCACCCTGCGGCGCGCCCTCCCTGGCGCGCGCGGCCAGGTCGCTGTTGGTGGAGCCGGTCTCGGTGACGACGTCCAGCGAGGTCCAGAGCCCGCCCGGAAGCACCAGGTCGCGGCGCAGGGCCTCGGCGTCCAGCGGCGGCCGGTCCAGGTCGGTCCAGGGCGAGGGCCCGGTGTGGCCGAAGCCGCGCAGTCCACTACGACGGGGGGTCTCTGAGGTCATGGCCACGAGACTATGGCGTCGTCCGGCGGTTCGCGCCCGGCGGGAGCCGTAGGCCGCCATATCGTCCCGCAGAACGCGCGTTAACACACTGTGTCGCTGGCCATAACGGCTGGACATTACGTCCGGCCCCGTGCGCTGGCTACGCTACTCAACGGTAGTTCGTTGCGCCGCCCTGCCCTCGTGCGCGGGCCCCCATCCTGGCCCGCGCTGTACCTGGCAGGCGGCCCATGGATCAGGGAGAGCCACCAAGTGACCGAGGCGCCGTACGACCCCCACACCACCGCCGGCAAGCTCGCCGACCTGCGGCGCAGGATCGACGAGGCGGTGCACTCCGGCTCCGCCAAGGCCGTGGAGAAGCAGCACGCGAAGGGCAAGCTGACGGCCCGCGAGCGCGTGGTCGAGCTGCTGGACGAGGACTCCTTCGTGGAGTTCGACGAGTTCGCCCGGCACCGCTCGACCAACTTCGGCCAGGAGCGGAACCGCCCCTACGGCGACGGCGTCGTCACCGGCTACGGCACCGTGGACGGCCGTCAGGTGGCCGTGTTCGCGCAGGACTTCACCGTCTTCGGCGGCTCCCTCGGCGAGGTCTTCGGCGAGAAGATCGTCAAGGTGATGGACTTCGCGCTGAAGACCGGCTGCCCGGTCATCGGCATCAACGACTCCGGCGGCGCCCGGATCCAGGAGGGCGTGGCCTCGCTCGGCCTGTACGGCGAGATCTTCCGCCGCAACGTGCACGCCTCCGGGGTGATCCCGCAGATCTCGCTGATCATGGGCCCCTGCGCGGGCGGCGCGGTCTACTCCCCCGCGATCACCGACTTCGTGGTGATGGCCGACCAGACCTCGCACATGTTCATCACCGGACCGGACGTGATCAAGACCGTCACCGGCGAGGACGTCGGCATGGAGGAGCTGGGCGGCGCGCGCACCCACAACACCAAGTCCGGCAACGCGCACTACCTGGCCACGGACGAGAAGGAGGCGGTCGAGTACGTCAAGAGCCTGCTCTCGTACCTGCCCTCCAACAACCTCTCCGACCCGCCGTCCTTCCCGGAGGAGGCGGACCTCACGGTCACCGACGAGGACCTCGAACTCGACACCATCGTGCCGGACTCGGCGAACCAGCCGTACGACATGCACAAGGTGATCGAGCACGTCCTCGACGACGGCGAGTTCCTGGAGACCCAGCCGCTGTACGCCGGCAACGTCATCACCGGCTTCGGCCGGGTCGAGGGCCACCCGGTCGGCATCGTCGGCAACCAGCCGATGGACCTGGCCGGCTGCCTGGACATCGCCGCCAGCGAGAAGGCCGCCCGGTTCATCCGGACCTGCGACTCGTTCAACATCCCGGTGCTGACCTTCGTGGACGTGCCGGGCTTCCTGCCCGGCACCGAGCAGGAGTGGGACGGCATCATCCGCCGCGGCGCCAAGCTGATCTACGCGTACGCCGAGGCGACCGTCCCGCTGATCACCGTGATCACCCGCAAGGCCTTCGGCGGCGCGTACGACGTCATGGGCTCCAAGCACCTGGGCGCCGACCTCAACCTGGCCTGGCCGACCGCGCAGATCGCGGTGATGGGCGCGCAGGGCGCGGCCAACATCGTCTACCGCCGCGAGCTGGCCGAGGCCGCCGCGGCCGGCGAGGACGTCGACGCCCGCCGGGCCGAGCTGGTCGCCGAGTACGAGGACACCCTGCTCAACCCGTACCTGGCCGCCGAGCGCGGGTACGTGGACGCGGTCATCGCCCCGAGCGAGACCCGCCGGCACATCGTCCGCGGCCTGAGGGCGCTGCGGGGCAAGCGTGAGGTGCTGCCGCCGAAGAAGCACGGCAACATCCCCCTGTAGCCGCCCTCCCCCACCAGCGGCCGTCACGAGAGGATTGAGCCATGGCCCCGATCCACGTGCTGCACGGGCAGCCGACCCCCGAGGAGCTCGCCACCGTCCTGGCGGTGGTCCAGTCCCGGGCCGCCGCCGCACAGGCCGCCGCCGAGGCGGCCCGCGCCGGTGGCGGCCCGGACTCCCCCTGGAACGACCGTGCCCGCCGGCTGCGCGGCACCCCGCGCCCCGGCGTCAACGTCTGGCGCACCTCGGGCTGGGCCGGCTAGCACCGGCCCGGCACCGTGCGCGGAGTGGGAAGTCGACCCGTCCGACTTCCCACTCCGCGCAGGCGCGTCACGGCACGCGCCCGGATTGCCCCGAAAGCTGAGTACGGATACTCAGGCGTCACCACCGCCCCCCGGAGCACCCTGGAGACGTGCTCTGGTCAGACCCACGCGACGAGCCCTCCCCCGAGGCCCGCCGGATGCAGGAGAAAATGCGCCGCGCCGGCCCCGTGCTCGCCGCCCTCAGCCTCGTGATGGCCGTTCTGCTGATGCTCTGAACGGGCGCGCGGACCACCCCCTACCCTGGTGGGCATGACCGACCGCCGCACCCTCGTCCTCGCCTCCGCCTCCCCCGCCCGCCTCGGGCTGCTGCGCCAGGCGGGCCTCGACCCGCGCGTGGTGGTCAGCGGCGTCGACGAGGACGCGATCACCGCCGCCACCCCCGGCGAGCTCGCGCTCGTCCTGGCCGAGGCCAAGGCCAAGGCGGTCGCCGCCGAACTGACCGGCGGCGAGCTGGTGATCGGCTGCGACTCGGTGCTGGAGCTGGACGGCCTGGCGCTCGGCAAGCCCGCCGACGCCGCCGAGGCGCTGGCCCGCTGGCAGTCGATGCGCGGCCGTTCCGGCGTCCTGCGCACCGGGCACTGCGTCATCGACACCGTCACCGGTGAGCAGTCCTCGGCCACCGCCTCCACCACCGTCCGCTTCGGCACTCCGGACGACGCCGAGGTCGCCGCCTACATCGCCTCCGGCGAACCGCTGCACGTGGCGGGCGCGTTCACCCTGGACGGCCGCTCGGCGCCGTTCGTCGAGGGCATCGACGGCGACCCGGGCAACGTCATCGGCCTCTCGCTGCCGCTGCTGCGCACCCTCCTCGCCGGGCTCGGCGTCCGCATCACCGACCTCTGGGCCTGACTCACCCGGCCGCCGGGGCGTGCTGCGCCAGGAAGGCCAGCACGTCCGGCAGCGCGCCGTCCGCGAGCAGGTCCGCACCGTGGTTGCCGCCCGGGTAGAGCTTCAGCGCCTTGCCCGGGGCCACCGCGGCGGCGTACAGGTCCTTGGCGTCCTGGCTGAACGGCGTGTCGTCCTCCTCGGCCGCGAAGAGCTCCGGCACCAGGGAGGTCCGCACCGCCTTCGCGGCGTTGTCCCCGCTGTACTGCGCCGGGCCGCTGAGCGAGACGACGGCCGCGACCGGCAGCGGGGCGGGCACCGCGGCGGCCACCAGCGAGCCGGTGCCGCCCTTGGAGGCGCCGACCAGGACCACCTCGGTCACCCCCTTGCCCCCCAGCCACTTCACCGCGGCGGGCAGGTCGTCCGCCGGGCTGCCCGGGACGTCGGACGCCAGCACGGCGTACCCCGCCCGGGTGAACGCCGGCAGGTAGCGCACCCAGTCGCAGAGCGAGCCGTCCCGCTGGTGCGAGAACACCACCGCGACCTTGGCCGGCCCGCCGTCCGCCTGCTGGAAGTACGCCGGGCGGACACCCGAGGTGGCCGGCAGGTCGATGCTGCCGGCCCGGGCCTGCTCCTCGCTCAGGCACCCGTGGGTACGCGCCGGGCCCGGCGCCGAACTGGTCGTCCCCGGTGCCGGTTTGGCCGTTCCGTTGCCCGAACTGCCGCAACCCGCCAGGGCGACCAGGCAGACCGCCGTTGCCGCCTTGGACAACTTCCCCGTTGTGAACATCACTTGATGCACGCTAGGAGCGCCTGTGGAGACCGTCAATGTTCCCGACGGGATCCCCCGGCTAGGCTGGCCGCCATTCGTTCACGGGGGGAGGAAACGCCGCAATGACCGACAGTCTGCTCAACGTGCTGCTGGGCCTGGTGGCCAGCGCGATCAGCGCCGGACTCGGCTGGCTCGGGCAGACGGTGCGCCGAAGACGGCGGCTGGAACGCGTCCGCTCGTTCCTCGGCCTGCCGGCCGGGACCGAGTGCCTGCTGGTGGTGAACCGGCACGCCTCCTCGTCCAGCGGCAGGAGCGTCTCGCGCAACGACGTCTTCGCGCTGATGGAACTCGCCGCCCTGGTCAAGGAGTGCGGCGCCCTGGCCGACCTGGTCGCCCACGACGACGTCCGCCAGGGGCTCGGCCACAAGGCCGAGTTCTGCCTCGGCGGGCCGACCAGCAACGACCGGACGGCGGCGCACCTGACGTCGTGGCTGCCCGGGGTCGCCTTCACCGGCGACATGTCCGGCAGCGTCCCGGTGCTGACCCTGACGGTGGGCGGCGAGACGTACCGGTACGAGCACGAGTCGGCGCCCTCGGGCGGGCAGGCGTTCGTGCTGCTGGCCCGGCTGCACCCGACGCCGGGCAGCCGGCCGGCCTTCCTGATCGCCGGGCAGACCGCCGTCTCCAACCACGCCGCCGTGCGCCACCTCGTCGCCCACCACCGTAAGCTCGCCCGGCGGTACGGCGCGGACGGCACGTTCGCCCTCGTCCTCAAGGTCGTCAACCCGGGGGCGTACGGCCCGGACGTGGTCGAGCTGGTCGCCGACGTGACCTCGCAGGCACTCGAACGGAGGCCCGAAGCGGCCCCCGCTCCGTGAGTGTGGCCAAGGCCACCGCGTCGCCGTACCTCCGGGTCGCCGCCCGTACGGGCCGACCCGCGGTGGCGGCACCCGCCGCCACCTGGGATTACCCCGAACGGACCGCAACACGGTCCGCCGGATGCATCACCCTCCGTGTGGGATAGTTCACAACCTTGGGCTACTCGCCGGTACTACCGAGAAATCCATAGACTCGATCAGGTTCAAGAAGGGAGCCACAGTGCGCAAGGTGCTCATCGCCAACCGCGGAGAAATCGCCGTCCGCGTCGCCCGGGCCTGCTCGGATGCCGGTATCGCCAGCGTCGCCGTCTACGCCGAGCCGGACCGGGATGCGCTGCACGTCCGCGCGGCCGACGAGGCTTACGCGCTGGGCGGCGACACCCCCGGCACCAGCTACCTCGACATCGCGAAGGTCCTCAAGGCCGCCGCGGACTCCGGCGCCGACGCCGTCCACCCCGGCTACGGCTTCCTGTCGGAGAACGCCGACTTCGCCCAGGCCGTCATCGACGCCGGCCTGACCTGGATCGGCCCGCCCCCGCAGGCCATCCGCGACCTCGGTGACAAGGTCACCGCCCGCCACGTCGCCCAGCGCGCCGGCGCCCCGCTGGTCGCCGGCACCGCCGACCCGGTCTCCGG